>JAOQAO010000269.1 GCA_025963485.1 Bacteroidota bacterium
CCTATCCTTTCTTTTATCTTTTCGTGCATTTGTCTATCTATTTAGGCAGTGGGGCTGAGTTGTGTACTTTGTATGAAATAATATCCCGCGCCAAAAGACAAATATCTATTAATTAGCGTTATTAAAGACATGAGATATTAGACATTAGACTTTAGACTAATACAAAAAGCAAATGAAAAAGAATATAGCGGTAATGGCGGGAGGCCCGTCGGCAGAGGCAGGTATCTCTCTCAAAAGCGGACAGATCGTCTGCGAGTACCTGGATAAGGAAAAATACAATGTCTACAAAGTAGTGATAGAAGGCCATGACTGGCTGGTAGAAAGTGATACAGGTAAAACCGCCGTAGACAAGAATGATTTCAGCGCGGTGATCAGTGGCACGAAGGTGAAATTTGACGCCGTATTTGTTGCTATACATGGTTTGCCCGCAGAAGATGGAAAACTGCAGGGCTACTTTGATATGATGGGGATACCCTACAACTGTTGCGGCGTGTTTACCGCCGCACTTACGTTTGACAAAAGCAGGACTAAAGAATACCTGACGCCCTTCGGTGTTCTTTCCGCTAAATCTGTCGTAGCAAAGAAAGACGATGACAGGGTCCTGCTTGCGCAAAGCATCAATGCACATCTCTCCTATCCGCTCTTTGTCAAACCAAATAAAAACGGCTCCAGCTATGGCGCGTCGAAAGTGGACTCAAAAGAGGCACTCGAAGCTGCGATCGATCTTGGCTTTGACTATGATGATGAGGTGATCGCAGAGGAATACATCAAAGGTACAGAAGTGACCTGTGGTGTGATCAGGTACAAGGGCAGGATCACTCCGCTCCCACTCACTGAGATCAGGAGCAAAAATGCCTTCTTTGACTATCAGGCTAAATACGAAGGCCACTCCAAAGAGGTCACTCCGGCTGAGATAGATCCGGCTATCGCCAAACAAATACAGGAGACATCAGCATTTATATATGGCAAGCTGGATTTCAAAGGCATGTGCCGCGTAGACTATATACTCAGGGACGGCCAATACTATATGCTCGAAGTAAACTCCGTGCCCGGTCTCTCCGCAGAAAGTATCGTGCCTCAACAGGCGAAGGCTTTTGGTATGACACTGACGGAACTGTTTAGCAATTCTATCGAAGAGTGCCTACCCACACGGCAACTCGCGGACTATCCGGATATAGAGTGATAGGACTGGTGCAATGCAAAAATACAGTGGCACACGGATGACACGGATAATATGGGAATACAAAACGGATCGGCACGGATCAATACAAAATACATGGGCACGCGTACCTGCCTCAGCAGGCAGGTAAAACGAATTTCATCGGATAATCCAACTATCGATTTCCCATAGCAATAAGTCTTAGTCTATTTCTTTGTGCTCGCTTGCATAATATTTATACAAGCAATAAGTAGATCCGGCACATAGGATATGCCATGCCGCATGGCCCTGTATGAGAGAATCCGGCTGGCAGGGCGAGGTGCCTGTGCGCGTGAGGTTCCATATCAGGAATGCAAACATCAGCAGGCCAAAGGATGCCAGCGCCCACTTGATCTCATGGTGCATGTGCCTTATGTAGCGGTTGCCTATCTCTATGATGATCGTGCCTCCGATGAATGAAGCAAATGCTGTGTCTCCAAAGAACCAGAAGATGATATGGATATCCGTAGCGCCATCGGCCCAGATACAGATAGCAAGGATGACAGAGAATATGCCTACAAAATAGATGGGGCTCAGTTTGAAAAAACGCTCCATCGCATAAGCCACTGTGAATGATGCAATGAGATACATTGATAACATATCAAAGAAACCACCGAGTTCGGACGTCGTAGCATGCATGGCCATAGAACCCGGACCTAGTAGTACTACAAGCGATGCATAAAAGATCGCATAAAAGTGATTCCTGGTCAGGCTATTGCTGTTCTCGCTGTATGCCCCGCGCATCAGCTGCCAGCCTATCAGAATGCCGGCGACGATAAAGGCGATATTGGACCAGGTATTGGCGGGCTGTTTGATCATACCCGGTCGTGATGCCTCGCAGAACTCACTCGCCACCTTGCCGCCGGGGCCCATCCAGCCATTGGCCACAGCAAGCAGGAAGACCGTCATGGACACAATAGCCACTATGATGGGAATGATAAAGACCAGCTTATTGTTTTTGACTGCTGCCATGATGAGGCAAAATAAAGGATTTATCGGTTTTAACCGGCAAAGTTTAGGCTCAAGCGCTGAAAGGTTTACATATGATGATTTTGAAACATTAGAAAACCATTGGCGTATATACAAGTAGCTAGTTGTCCTAAACCACCAAAAAACAATACAATTTATGTCCGCAGAATTGCCATATCCTTACATGCATCTTTAAATTCCTCCCACCGTACGGCATAAAAAAACCACCGCCATAAGCGATGGTTTCAAACTCGTATGCTTTCGGTATTACATAAAGAATTGCTCCGAAACGATCTTTCCGTCCTTCACATCATAGAGGCATATCTCCTCCATCTTCTGACGTCCCTGTCCTTTCATCGTGACATCAAACATCCACGAGACTGCAAAGCGATTACCAGCTACTACCGGATCAGATATTTCGTTGCCGTGTACCTCTTCTATTATCGCAGCAAATTGCTTACCTTTTTCCAGAACGGCGGCTTTGCTATTTACCACCGGAGTCGGGCTACCTGCTGGCTCTATGCTTGATACATTGTCTGCAAAAAGCTCTTCCTGCGCCTGAAGTACGTCGCTTTTACGGCAGAGTTCTACGAGCCTGTTGGCTACTTCCTGTGTCGTCATTACTTTTTCCTGAGTTGTCATGGCGTTATGTTTTTGGTTTTATAAAATAGTTACGGATCAAAGGTTCCAAATACTTGTTAGCTCCATTTCAAAGGAACATTAAGAAATGTGTCAGCTAATTATTTATTGGAGTGCAGAGCGACACCATTGCCTTCCGTATCTACAAAAAATGCCATGTAGCCGATATCATCGCTGATCTTCGTCTTAGGCATGGCCACCTTGCCGCCTGCGGCTTCGATCTTGCCAAGGGCCACACCCAGGTCAGGATTGCCATTGAAGTAGATCTTGGCTCCATCTGCGCTTGGCTTGTGCATAGGACCTTGTACCAGGCCGCCTGATACTTTTCCGTTCATGTTCTCCGCAGGGAAGAAGGCCATCTTCATGCCCATCATCTCTGATTGCTCCAGTTTCACATCAAATATCGTTTCATAGAATTTCGAAGCCCTGGCGATATCGTTGACAGATATTTCGAACCAGTTGATTGCATTTACTGTTGCGTCCATAATTGTTTGTTGTTTTAGTTTTGTAAAAAATGATCGATCACGGAGACAAAGATACCGTGCTAATCGACATTGAGCGGGGTATAATACGCCAACTTGACGGGTTGTTTGCGCCAATCTATTAGTGTATTTTTAGCCTTTGGCAAAGGCTTAATACCGGCATAACAAACAGGTTATATTTAACTATTAAAAATCATAAACATCTGCCCATGAAAGAGCAAAAACATATCTCTATCCTCGTACCAAGTGGCGACGCCGTACTGAGTAGCATCATCGGGACATTCAAAGCATTCAATGCCGCCAATGAATACATGATGCATATCGGGAAAACGCAGGCGCCTTTCTTCAAGGTACAGCTCGTGGGCATGCATGCTGAGGAGACCTCATTATACCAGGGTGCATTTATAATCCGTCCGCACATCACGATAGATCAGCTCACACATACTGACCTCGTGATCATCCCGGCACTGAGCGGCAATATACCCGCCGAGGTCGACCACAATAAAGACTTCGTGCCATGGATCATCGAGCAATACAAGAAAGGTTCGGAGGTCGCGAGCCTCTGCGTAGGTGCATTTCTGCTCGCATCCACGGGACTGATCGATGGCAAAAAATGCACTACTCACTGGATCGCCTGTGACAATTTCCGCCAGATGTACCCGAATGTATCACTCGTGACGGAAAAAATAGTGACAGATGAAAACGGTATCTATACCAGCGGTGGTGCATTCTCCTATCTCAATCTCGTGCTCTACCTCATAGAGAAATACAGTGGCCGCGATGTAGCGATCTACTGTTCCAAATTGCTGGAGGTAGATATAGACCGCCAGAGCCAGTTGCCATTTGCCATATTCGGCGGCCAGCAGACACATCAGGATGATGTGGTACAAAAGGCTCAACAATATATAGAGCAGAATTATGCCGAGAAGATCACAATTGACCAGCTCGCTGACCGCTTTGCCATCAGCAGGAGGAACCTTGAGCGCCGCTTCAAAAAAGCATCTGGTAATAGCCCCGTAGAATATATACAGCGCGTCAAAATAGAAGCCGCCAAGAAAAGCTTCGAGTCATCCCGCGAAAATATCAATGAAGTAATGTATGCCGTAGGCTATAGCGATAGCAAGGCATTCAGGGCTACCTTTCGCAAGATCACAGGTGTCTCACCGTTGGAATATAAGCAGCGGTATAATAGGGAAATGGTGAATTGAACAATAGTGATCAGGGAATCAGGAATACAGGAAACGGGGAATACAAAACTTCTTCCGCGAGATACGGATCAACTGATTTCCGGATTTCCCGAGCAACTTTAAACTAGTTCCTCAGCACACTGATATATCCCTTTCGGATCTTGCGCTCATCGCGGTCCAGAAGAGCGTAACTATAATTGCCTACGGGAACATCTGTCATGTCGACGGTCATATTGAGCGTGGAGATGGTGATCTCTTTTACGATGACGCTGGTTTCCGCTTGTATAATGATCTTGTAGCCCTGCATGCCCGAGTCGGCTTTGACTGTTAACTGATTCATCACAGGATTTGGCGTCAGCCATACGGAGTCTGACAGGGCACTGCTGCGCAGTGCGGCTGGCAGCGAATAACCAAATGATATACCATCGATCCATGTCACATTGCCACGGGCTGCGACGTTTTTCATCCTGCCACCGTAGATGGTGATGCGCGCTGTATCGGCATCGCCGAGCAGCCTGTAGTCTATCGTATCTGTGAAAAGGGTATAACCCGTCATAGCTGAAGAATCAGGGAAAATATCCTCGCGATCTATCGCTACTGTATCCTGCGTGCCACGCGATGGATTCCAGCGTGTCAGAAGTATACGTACACTGGCTGTGTCGGTTACCGGATGGTTCATACGTACATAGAAGCTAAGCGTGACGGGCCTGCTATTCAGCGCCACTCCGGAAGCTGTGATATGCCCCCTGGCGAAGACTGGCCTGCCTGCTGAGATGATGCCGGGCATATAAGTATAGTTCTCTTCAGCCGTGGTCACCGCACCCGTTTTCCCATTGGTAAGCAGTACTGAGCGGTGTATAAAAGCCCCGTATGACTCATTGATATATGGCGCTTTACCATTGACCGTATCGGCAGATAAGCGGATGGCGGAGGAACCTGTCTTCACATAGGCAGGGCGCGTCTCCTGAGTGACCCATTTATTTATCCGCAGTCCCTGCATCTGCTCTGTAGTGACCCATCCGTCTGGCCGCACCGTATCGATGCCACTCCACGCCTCAAAGCCGCCATTGGGTATGACAGATTGCGCGAACAAAGAAATTGAGCAGAAAAGAATGATAGTAGTGAAAAGTAGATTTGGTTGCTTCATGTGTCTATAGGTTTTAAAAAGATAAAAAACCGCAGCTTGCGCGTAGTAAATTTAAGCTATTTCCATGCCAAAACATATTGATTTATCTCATGGGGCGTTATCATTAGGTATATAATTGCCAGCTAGCAAATTACCTTATATTTGCAGCCTATCACACAAATACAATACATGAGCTTTGGTCAAAAAACAATGATACTGTGCACTGCAGCCGTACTGTGCCTCATCATCTCCTGCAAAGAGCCTAAAACCAACAACAACATCACGCCACCGCCGGGCATCACCGACACCAACACAGTCAAAGGCTACAGCTTGCTCTCCAAAATATCCGGTATATGGGATGGCCCTGTGACCTCTACTACGGGGCTGGGCAGCTATCCTGAGTGGATAGTCGACTTCCGCCCCATAAGCGGCGGACAGGTCTCTGCTAAAAACGAACTGGACACGCTCAACGATATATTCATGTCATTCTTTATCGTCTTTGATAGCACTGAGTACAAACTCGCTTTCAGGAATGGGGGTAGTTTCGCCGGGATGAAGCGGGTATCGTATATGCTTTGCGACAGCGTGTCGGATAGTGGCCCTCAATTTTTCTATCGCTTCGTGGACTGCGTCAAGGGCGGCAAGCGTGCGCGGACAGAGGTGACCTTTAAAAATGACAGCCTTATCATCCGCAGTTTTACCAATAAGAATAACTCTCTGCCCGACGCTGTGCTGCACATGGAGTGGCGTGCGGGACTTCAGGATACCACGAGCTGCCAGGCAGCTAAAACGGCATTCAATTACCCGCACAAAATGATGGTGAAAGACTTTACCTCTACATTCAACCAGGTGACAGAATCTATATACTACACGACCAACGGCGACCCATATCCGGAGGCGTCACAACCATATCTCGGACAGTCCACACTATCCTATACGGTCGCTCCCACCCTGCCTGCACTTGACCCTAATAAAACGGTATTGCTATTTATCACCACGCAACCAATGATCTCGGGCGCTACGATCAACTATGCCAGCCTCAAGACCCGCTCGCGCTATGTCATACTCGCAGCTAATGATCAGTCATTTACTTTCAACTATATGCATCCGGGCACTTACTATATGTATGCTTTCTACGATGCCGATGGCAACCGCACCCTGAGCAGCGGCGACTATGTGAGTACGACCAATACATCGTTTACCCTTCCGGCAAGCGGCACAACCTCTCAGACGACACAGATCAATTTTCAGATACCATAACTGGTTGCCGGATACTTGAGGCTGGATAATGCAAATAAGTATTATCCAGTATCCGACTATTACTTCTCCTCTATGATCACTTTCTGCTGGATGTACTTATTGACCTTTTGCAGGGATTCTTTGAGCAAACCAATGTCTGCGGGGTGAATGATATACTCTTTGGTTTTGAGTTCGGTATGTATGGTCACTGTATTGTTTGCGGTCTTTGCTGACTTGCGGTGAAAGGATACCACTTTATTGTCCAGGTCAAAATCCGCAGGCAGGCTTATGTTTCCCTCTCCCAGATGATACGTAAGTGATTCTTTTTTATCCGTAGGAAAATCGACCAGCACATCATATTTGTTATTGCTATCTACTGCGAGATTATCATACCACTTGGTGATATAGGTAGATGAAAAGAAAGACTTAGTGCCGGTCTTGAAATCATAGGCATGCTCTTTTTTGCCATGCATGGACACAGATATGTGATAAGCGGAATCTAACGGCGGATCGATCGTGGTTTCCTCCGGCTGTTTGAGGTGCAGCGAATTGAATATATAACTCATCTGCTCCTTCTGAGTGCCGAGCAGCAGCCGTGGCTTGGCGCCACCGCGATACTCACCGCTGAGATCTACGGTGCCATTGATGTTGATTCCTCCGTCGCTGCCACTGACCTCATGAGATACAGACACGAGATTGGGTTCCGGAGATGATACCGGCGTACGCAGTATATGCCCGCCATCATCGCCGATCATGAGGCCATATCTATTCTCGGTAAATATACCCAGTTCACCTGGCGGCACGGCATTGCTCGTGCACTCCAGCCAGAGGGGTTTGCCGTCGGCCTCTGAGTATAGTATGGCATGATTAAATCTATTGGACGGGAATGTAGTGTCTATCGCATATTGATTATCACCCGCATTGATGAGAACAGGATGTGCCTTGACGCCGACGGTATTGAGCAATGCGCACATATAGTTGCTGAGGGCTTTGCAGTCACCATATTTTGTATTGTGTACTGTCGTAGCGTCAAAAGGTATCCAGCCCCCCATGCCTATCTGCACACTCACATAGCGGAAGTTCTTCTGCAGGTAGTTGTAGAGGATCGTCACTTTTTCCCGCTCGTTCTTAGCGTTTTTGACCATATCTTTGACCTCAGCCTGCACATTGTCCGGGAGTTTACGCTTGTCCTTCCACATGTCGGCGAGCGTAGCGCCAAATGTCTTCCATGAAGTAAACGATCCCTTATACCCTTCTATCTGGAAACGGACGGGACTGAGATCGACCCGCGGGAGATAATATGCGGCTGAATAGGAATTGGCAGGCACGCGGTAAGCTTTCAGGCCGGTCACGGACCAGGTATATTCCTTTTTGTCTGAGGAGATCACGGGCTTGATGGATGTGTTGTACGCCTTGTAGCCGATGCCCAGATCAGCCGGAGTGAACACAGTCAGTGTACTCCTCTCTAAAGACTGCCCATGGTCCTGTATATACCAGTCAGGATACTCCATCACGCCATTGAACCCGGTAACGACCGTCAAGTCTATGGTCACCGGATATTCACCACCACTTGTTTGCAGATGTTTGACGCGCGTATCATTGAACAGGGAGAATCCATCATAAGCAGCATAGTCCTTCATATCACTGAGTTGGTGCTTATTCATTAGTTTCCCATTGCGGTCATAGAGCATCACCTTCATATCTTTGATCTTCCTGAACTGGTCGTAGTATAGCCTGATCGATAGCTCGTCCGCCGCAGACTCATCCAGTACGGTCACTATAGTATGCTCCGTGTATTCGGCCTCAGCCGGGCTGGATATATCGAGTGTGGTTTCACTGCTGCGCACTACGCTGTGTGCACCATGTACGAGCGAGTCAGGTATATGGCTGACCGCCAGCTCCTCCCGCGTGGCCCCCGCCATCAGCGTGATGGAGCAGATACAGGCTGCAATAAATGACAATATATATTTCATGATAGGATTTACTTCTCTTAGTAAAATGAGGAACAACAGCAAGCATTACATAAAGATACAAACAGGTTATGACTTCTTGCGCAACATCAAAGGCCTCTGCATCAGGTCGTAATATTTTTTCTCAAAATCATAGAAAGCCGGATAGTCCGATGCTTTGATAACAGACTTCCTGTGCTCCAATGCTTGTGTCAGAATCAGCTTATTCCCTTTCACCTCAGCAGTGCTGGTAAAAATGGCCGATGTATCAGGCATAGACGTAGAGGCCGATGCCGGGAGAGCATCTACCGAATAGGATTCTGGTATATGCACGGTCATCTTCACCCTGGTTTTATGCCGGAAACCGAAGTCGATATCTGCTATCCTGCTTTTATCTGCGAAAGGATTGGCAGTCGATCCGAAGACCGAAGCTACGGACATGAAGATATTACCATCATTGTCCGACACAGTCTGCGCGGAAAACCTGACCCGGTAAATGAAGGTGGCAGATGATTCATCTATGCTGTCGCTCACCTCCTCTACTGTGGCATTGGGGAGTTCATATTTCAGGTATTCATTGATGATTTCCTGATTATCGGCCTTCTTAGCTTTGATCATATAGGTGCCGCTGTGATTGGTATAGGCCAGGCGCATGGTTCCCGTGATCTTGCCTGTCTCATCGTAATCGGCGTCTATAGAAATATCCTCCAGGCTCTCGACCTTGTCCTCTATCGCAAACCAATAGTGTATGTCTTTATCCATCAGTACGAGCCCGGAGGTATTGACCTGGTCCACATCCGGTTCGCCAAATGGCAAATGCCTGTCAGTCGCATCAAGTACCACTTCGCCGGCATCATCGAGATCGACCAAAACATCAAGCCCTATGTAGTCATCCAACAAAGGGTGTACTTTATTCATGACCGGATTGTGCCTGCTGCCGATGATCATGGGATAAGCCTTGATACCCACCGAGCGTAGCGCAGAGATCAGCAGAACAGATATATCGGGCCAGGTACCGGACTTATTTCTCCATATATCGGCATTGAGATGTGATGGAGTGATGCCTCCTCCCCCGACCCAGCCCACATTTTTCCTGACGAAATCATATATCACCCGGGCCTTGTCCTCATCCGACATATCATCATGTATAAGGGCAGCCATTTGCCTTTTGGGGATCGGATTCTTAGCCACATTGGCCTGGTATATAGGTGACCTGAAAAAATAATTTGAAACACTGCTGAAGTCAGGATAGTAACCAGTCTGCGAAAACGGCTTATCATACCCGCTAAACTGAAAACCTATCCATGTCAGATAGTTAGCAGGAGTATTAGTATATGGTTCGATGTTGTATGACTTCAGGTTATTGGTCGTATAGCTGACAGCCTTGCCATGGAGGTGTTTGAAGCCGCCGTAAGATTCCACAAATTTCGCCGGTACATCTATATCAGATATAAATGGCTCCGAAGTAATATGTATGCTGTCGATAGAGGCATGCTTGTCTTCGTAGTAGTTCATGCAGCTCAGGAATCCTACAGTCAGCCTGCATACGCCTGAAGGTACATCTGTAGTGAAGTACCAGCTGGGCAGCGTATAGGTGACATCCTGCATCTTGTCGTACCTCCACTCAAATACGCAACCCGGCGAGACACCGGGTATGGTAAAAGACACCTCCTGCTCATTCTCGCTCAGTTTAGTGGTATGAATGTCTTCCGGTTTGAGTTCAGTTTTTTTGATCTGCCCGTTTACAAGTTCGTAGCAGACGCCTTTGATGTTTTTCAACTCCTCATTGTCGTTTATTTTCAGGACGGCGTCCCTGTTAGCCTTGCGGGTGCCATTGGCCGTAAATATTTTGTAGCGCTGGTAGTAGGCATTCGTGATGCGAAATTTGCCACTCTTGAACTCCGCTTCATCCATATTGGCAAAATAGACTTCGCAAAGATCATACAGCAGGAAAGCATCTGCGTTTTTCTCAAAACTGCACTCTGTCATCTTGAGTTCCTCCATCGTCACTTTGCCCCACTCAGGAAATTCTCCGTGCGGGCCATTATTGGCAAAGATGGCAGTCGAGCTGCACAGGCAAATAAATATTATTATAAGGTATTTTTTCATGGACGGTCGTTCAATGTATTAAGTGCATTTATGATTTTTTGCGAAGCACAAAAAAAGGGCAAACTTGCCTCGCTATTTCTTAAATATGAAATATACGGCAAGGACTAGAAAACCAAAGCCTATCAGGTGATTGAGGCGTATAGATTCGTTCTTGAAAACAAGCAAAGTAAATACAGAAAATACAATCAGTGTGATGACCTCCTGTATGACCTTGAGCTGAAGCAGGCTAAATGGCCCGCCATTCTCGTCAAAGCCGATCCTATTGGCAGGTACCTGAAAACAATATTCAAAGAGGGCTATACCCCAGCTGATCATTATGATACTGACAAGACCCAGGCTACTGAAGCCTTTCATGTCTTTGAACTTCAAATGCCCATACCATGCCAGTGTCATGAAGGCATTGGAACATATCAGCAGCAAAATGGTGAGGAGGATCTTTTTCAACCGCAGGGATTTTACCTACAAAAATAGGAAAGGCCCTGAAGTAAAAAACAGAATCGGACCATTTGCAGAAAATCAGGCATCAGCCCATTGACGCCTTCACGTCTGCAAGGATATGGACTATATTGTCTGGTGTGAGCGGCTTCTCAAAATAAGCCTTGAGCAGAGGATACTCCTGTGCCCTGGATTTATCTTTATCCATGATAGAGGAGGTGAGCATATACACGAGAGACTTATTGAGGCACTTATGGCTTTTCGTATATTCATTGAGAAAGTCGAAACCATCCATGACCGGCATATTCATATCAAGGAGGATCACATCGGGGCATTTAGTTGTTTCGGCCAGATAATCCAGCGCACGACGCCCATTTGATACATCTGCGATATTACATTCTACTCCGGCCTTCCCGAGGCTGCGTCTGGTCAGTTTTATGAAAGCATCACTATCGTCTATAACCAGTATATCTATTAAACTCATTTTTTCGTTTTCCGCTTGGTTTTTTTCTTAATCTTATGTACAGATTTTGATGTATGGTTCAGCTACTCCAAATCTTCAGCAATAAACATCAGAATTTGTCTAAATGTAGACATTTCTAACATTAACCAATTTAATGCCGGATAAATTTATGTCAAGCTATAAATTGTTAATACCCAATAATCAATACAATACGCGGGTTGTCTACCGATTATTGGTGCCTGCCTCCTCCACCCATGTGCATAGGCGGCGGCGCACTCTGGCGCACGGGAGCCGGGGATGAGAACTGGCGCTGCTGCTGAGGTACAGCTCTCTCAGCTGGTACAAATCCACCTCCTCTCTCTATAGGATGCTGCTGAACCGGCTGAGCCTGAGGCATCTGCTCCCTGGGTATACTCTGCCGGGGCGGCGTCCATGGATGCTGGGCCGGTTGTTGATTTCCCTGATTTATATCATCCCGTTGTGGGATGGTAGTTTGCCTTTGTGGCATGGTACGTTGTGGTTGGGCGGAGCCTTCATTTGTACGTGGCATATCCTGAGCATGGCCTATATGGGCAGGAGTGGCATCCTGCTTTTCTACTCGTTTGATATCCGGCCGGTAGACGGCGATCTCATGACCATTGACGCGGGTAGCACCCGCTTTGTCAGCAGCAGTGACGTTTACTTTTTCTATCGGGTGGCCGATCGCCTTCTCTACTTCTTTGACCTTGGGCCCTGCGAAGAAAACGCTCCGGCTATAAGTATTGACATGACTGATAATATTGATATGCGATTCAATATCAGTTTTATTATGATTGACCACCGTATTGCTTACCACTTGATTTGATATCTGATGGTCATTGATATGATTGTGGTCTACGAAGTACCAATGATGCTCCCTGCCACCAAAGTGGGTAGATGTATACTCGCCCGGCCATGCAGGTGCCCAGCAGTAGTAGTTGTCATACTCTCCCCATACTACCCATGCAGGGGCCCAGTCATAACCCGGCACCCACACCCATCCATAGCCGGGGTCCTCATACCACCTGCCGTAGTGAAAGGTAGCCCAGCCCCATTCAAAGTCAGATACCCAGGTCCAACCGTAGTCTGTATACTCCCAGTGGCCATTTGTCAAATAAGGTGAAAAGCCAGCCCCTGCCTGGAGTGGCACCCATACATATCCATAAGTAGGATTTTGAATCCAACTGCCATACCGGTCCAGGTCATCATAAAAGGCCTGATAACTCATTCCTTCGTTGTCCTGATTCTGCTCGTTATAGCCATCATTATTATAGACATCATTATTATAGACATCATCTGTGTTGCTGTTGTCATAATATTTATCATCCTGCGCATACGCGGATAAGATGATAATCATCAAAGACATTATGCAAACTATCTTTTTCATAGCAGGGGGATTAAAAGGCCATTATTCTGTCAATACAAAGTTAGGCGATACTACATCGGTAGAACGGATTTCAAAAGTATTTAACGAATAAATTGTATTTTAAAATCGGTGTATTAACCGATTCTTTCGGAGTACTAAGTTTATGTTTTAATGCAAACAATTAACAGGCTTTGTCAGGCATTTTCATAATGCAATACTTACCTTTACAACACATTTTTATATCCTGCTTTTACCCCAAAAAAAGAGATCATGAAATACTGCATATTATTTTTCATCGCCGCGATAGCTATATCGTCCTGCAATCAAAATGATCGCAGCCATGGCAAAATGACCAAGGCGAAAATGGACTCCCTCCGCAATGACCTGCTGAACACCGACATTGATTTCTCCGCTCTCTCAGAGGAGAAAGGGCGTAACGCGGCTTTCATCGAATATGCAGCTGATGATGCTACACTCCTGCGTCCAAACAGTATGCCTGTGACTGGCAAGGATTCTATCATTCATTTACTCGCTGCTCATCCCGACTCATTGCGCAAACTAACCTGGATACCTATATCCTCCGATGTGGCGCGCTCCGGAGAGATCGGCTTTACGTACGGCACCTACTCACTACAGATCCAGGGCAAACCGCACGAAGAGGGCACATACTGCACCGTATGGCATAAAGACAAGAATAAGAAATGGAAGTTTATCCTCGATACCGGCAATGATGGACTGCATCCTTTGCAAAGGACAGATGACATAGCAGAGGAAACCAAGATGACTAAGAAATAAGTGCCTCTCCGACCATCCCCGAAAGGGAGGGTTCAACAGCCACTTAGGTTAATTATACAAAGTAAATTTGATGGTGCTAAGCATTTTTGCTACAGCTCCGGCTCAATGACATTAGAAAGTATTTCTTTACATTCATGCTTTCTCATTGATCTATAAAAGAATCAAGCATGTTGGCCGAAGCACCCAAAACCCTTTCTCAATTTGCCAATGGTCCGGTACCCTTTGGCCTCTATGCCGGACCTGTGGCGGATGTCAGCACCAGCAAATGGTCGGCTGTCCGGCGCTCACAGCGCAAGGCATGGATGTATTGCGGTGCTTTCAGCCAGCGGCATTGTGTGGGCTTCGCTATAGCCGATGCAGGTATCGTGGCGACTGCATTTGTGTATGTATTTGATGCGCAAACGGGGAAATATGTCGAGGAGAAGGTCACTGCCCCCTTTGGTTTTGGCAGTAGCTTCGATCCGGATCTTAAGACTTCATGGATATTGAAAAAATTCTCCATCACTCCTGATGGCGACAAACTGATATGCAGCTATGAAGGCAAACGTATCCGTGTCAAAATGACTATCACTGAAAACGGGAAAGGCAGCACAACCATAGCTCCGGCGGGTGACAGGCTTTTCCATCACACATATAAGAACCTTCTGCTGCCTATTACTATAGAGGCAACGGTGGATGGAGAAACCGTCATATGCGAAGGCAATATAGGTGGCGTGGATTTCAGCAAAGGGTACCCACCGCGTCATACCTTTTGGAACTGGGCCTCCCTCAATGGTGTGACTGATACGGGTATAGAATTTGGTGTAAACCTCGTAGCTGATTTCAATAACAGTATAGAAAATGCGCTCTGGGTGGACGGCAAAGTGCTACAGCTATCTCAGGCGGCATTCAGCTATGGCAGGCCTGTGGAGAAAAGTATCTGGCAGATCAATACGCTGGATGGCGTACTCAATATGAAATTCAATCCGCTGGGCGTGCGCGGCGAGAATATCAATGCTCTACTGATGATGAGCAAATTCAAACAGCCTTTTGGAACTTTCTCAGGAACGGTCAAACTCGAAGGCGTACTGCACAACTTCACCGGCTACGGTGTGGTCGAGGAGCATTTTGCAAAATGGTGAGGAATTATTTATGATCGCTGATGTATGAGTTGAATACAAAAGCCCGATCAAAGATATTAAACCCACCAATCACAAACTCACGTCATATTTTTCCAGCTCAAACCGTTTGGTTTTTTTCATAAAGGTAAATGTAAAGCCGGGCCATAAGGTGACATTCTTGCCATCTTTCGTTTGGTACCAGCTATGACATCCGCCAGACTGCCAGATGGACCTGGCCAGATCGGCCTGCAACACTTCATTAAACTTTTGTTGTGCTTCTTTTTTGACCACTACGTATCTGGCTTTCTGCTTTTGGACTTCCTGCAGCGCCTGCATGATATAGTTGACCTGTGCCTCTATCATCAGTATCATAGAGCTATGCCCGAGCCCCGTATTGGGACCGACGACAAGGAACATATTAGGAAAGCCTGCCACGGATGTGCCGAGATATGCTTCAGCGCCATTGCGCCATGACTCGTTGAGATCGAGTCCTGCGAGTCCCCTCACGGCAAACCTGCTCACATTTTCAGATGCCTGAAATCCAGTAGCCAATATGATAGCATCCACATCATGCTGCACACCATCACGGGTGAGTATTCCCTTCGCATTTATTTCTTTGATGCCGTCGACGACCACCGAAACATTGGGTTTCTGCAATGCGGGATAGTAATCATTGGATAGCAGGATACGTTTGCAGCCTATGACATATTTAGGGGTGACTTTTGCGCGAAGAGCCTCGTCTTTGACAGACTTGCGGATAAAGCGGGCTGCAATTTTGGTAAATAACCTGAGCAAGCCGGTATTGACAACAAAGCCGATCGCAGTCAGTTCATGCATCCAGTAGAGGCGAAACCTATAGAGCGCCCGCATGAAAGCAAAACGTTTATACATCCCCCGGCGAAAAGCCGAGATAGGCTTATCGGGCTTCGGGATAACCCAGGGCGGTGTGCGCTGAAACAGGACTAGCTCCTGTACGCTGTCCACGATGGCAGGTACGATCTGTATGGCGCTGGCCCCTGTCCCGATCACGGCGACCTTGCGACCAGAGATATCATAATCCTGGTCCCATCGTGCCGAGTGAAACATCTTGCCGGCAAAGGAACCAATACCTTCTATATGCGGATATGCCGGCTGGCTCAGACCGCCTGAGCAGGATATAATGAAGCGGGCGGAAAAGGCATGACCGGCCTCCGTAGTGACCTGCCATAAGGCGCTCGCCTCATCAAATACAGCTCCTGTCACATTGATATTCAGCTGTATCTTGCTACGAAGGTGATACTTGTCAGTACAATGCTCCATGTATTGCAAAATCTCCTGTTGTGGGCTAAACTGGCGGCTCCAGGCAGCATTGGGCTCAAAGGAAAAAGAATACAAATGAGACTCCACATCGCAGGCAGCGCCAGGATAGGCATTGTCATACCATGTCCCTCCGAGGGCATCATTGCGCTCCAGGATAAGAAAGTCATCCATCCCGGCAGCTTGCAGCCTGATAGCCATGCATAAGCCTGAAAAACCGGCTCCTACAATAATATATTCGTGATAAATACCCATTTTATAGTATAAAAATATTAATGATCAAATTTCCTTTACCTATGATAATCATCACTTTAAAAAGGAATACACCGAAAATACACCCATTTGCTCCGTCTTAGCCATAATCATTGTATTTATGTAGTGATCATTTTTAACAGGGATACATTGATTTATTGCAATATGAGGTTATCTTTGCATCCCCTTAAAACCCTGAATACTAAACCCTTTTGTGCCTAATGACATCTGATCATATCCACATACTACTGGCCGACGATAGTCCTGATGAGCATTTCCTGTTCATTCATACGGTCAAAGGTATTGATAAAAATGTAACTGTCTCTACCGTAGCCAATGGAGAGGAGCTGATAGCCCGGCTGGAAAAGACCACTGCGGCATTGCCTGACCTTATTTTCCTGGATATCAACATGCCTCTGAAAAATGGCAAAGAAAGCCTCGCGGATATCAGGCAAAATGAAAAACTAAAGGACCTCCCGGTTATCATCTACTCTACTTCAGATGAGAAAAAGGATATAGAGGAAACCTATGCCCTCGGCGCCAATTTATACATCAAAAAGCCCCAGGACTTCATCGAACTCGAAGATATACTCGCAGTAGTCATCAAGCGGTACAGAGCCGAGGGTATCAAACGCATGGACAGGAGCAATTACATCTTCGCTTAATAATCTGCGCCCTCTACGGGAAAGTCGCAATTGCCCTATCGTCATTTTTCTTTATAGTCAGGCATGTCACTGCTGATCCACGGCATTATCTTTGATAATAAGCTATTGTGCCTACGTACGTATCACTCAAAATCTACATCTTATGGCATCTATTTTTGCTAAGATCCGGCGGGCTTATTCGCTGCTGAAACATATTGATATGGATCAGCTCGATCATATCGCGTCAAAGGTGGACCTCGGTGCAGTCGTGCAGACTATGGGCAAAATGGATGATAAACAGCTGGCGCGCCTGATGAAAATGCTCGGCGGTGACACTCACAAAGGTCATTCTTCGCCTCCGATAGAAGGAGATTTTTACCATCTGGGCCATGCGCTGACGCCGGACGAGCGTGCGCTGCAGCTGCGTG
>JAOQAO010000009.1 GCA_025963485.1 Bacteroidota bacterium
CAATATCTGCCAGGGTCTGAAAAGCGAAGACGAAGGATAGTGCATGGTCAGGATGCCGGGCCCGTCCGGGATCAGCCCCGGCAAAAAATTTGACACGAGGAAAAAGAGGACATTGATCGCTATAAGATAGAATACTGCCGTATTGGTCTCTATCCTCGAATCTCTATAGTTATTGTACATGCGGTAAAATTAATAAAGCAAGCGATATTACTGAGCATAAGCCCATGCTTATCCTGCTGATATTAAAACGAACAGGTGCCAGCCGCATTGTATTTTTGACAAATCCTTTCATTTCGCAAATCGTAGTATTTTCGCCATAGATGCATCTCGCCATAGACATAGGAAACACTGCGCTCAAATTTGCCCTCTTTGACGGGGAGCGCATGACTGTCAAAGGAGCTGGCATAGAAGCGCTCGAAACAGAGCTCGTTCATCATGCCTCTTTTGTCACCGGCTCGCTGATATCCTCAGTCACCGACCAGGCTAATGCCTCCGAACTGCTAAAAAAACTTAATATTCCTTTTTCTACTTTATCAGCCCGGACACCCCTACCGATAGCCAATCTATACCGGTCACCTGACACACTAGGAGCTGACAGGATCACGCTGGCGGTAGCTGTTCATCATCTTTTTGCTGGCGCTGCTGCGCTGGTGATAGGAGCCGGCACCTGTATCACTTATGATCTGGTAGAGGACGGCAACTACCATGGAGGTGCTATATCCCCTGGTATCACTATGCGTTTCCGGGCTCTTCACGATTATACTTCGCGCCTTCCGCTTATAGACTGGGGCGGTCAGAGGCACGAGGCGTACGAGACCATCACCGGCACTGATTCCCAGTCGTCTATCATGACCGGAGTGCTAAAAGGTGCACTCCACGAGATCGATGGTACAATAGAAGCATACAAGTCCCGTTATAGCGGACTCCGGGTAGCCGTGACGGGAGGTGATATGGATTTTTTGGTTAAGAACCTTAAAAATGACATATTTGCGCGCCCTGACATGGTATTGGAGGGATTGAATTACATTTTATTGCATAATGCGTAGATACTTTTCAGGTCTTGTTTTATTGGTTCTGCTATTCTCTGCCAGCGAGTCTTTCTCCCAGGCGTTCTCTCCCTTTTCACGATACGGGCTCGGCTACCTGTCATCAGATGTCTATTCTGTCACCCGCTCTATGGGTGGCATCGCCACCGGATATTCGAGTCCTATTCACATCAATCATACCAACCCGGCATCATATGCCGATATCGCTGTCACAACATTCGAGATAGGTGTCAATGTCGATGCAGCGAGTATACGCACCAAAGACTCTGTGTACAATGGGGTGAACGGCACTGTCAATCACGTAGCACTGGGTATTCCCCTCATCAAAAACAAATGGGGATTGAGCTTCGGCCTCCTGCCATATAGCTTCCTCAATTATAATTTTTCCAATACAGATGTCGATACGGCCAAGGTTTATACTGGCAAAGGCTCGCTGTATCAGCTATATATAGGAACAGCATACAAGATCAAAGATTTCTCCATCGGTATCAACGGCGGCTATGTCTTTGGCAAATTGGATTACACCAGGGGCTTTGCTTTTACAGACTCTATCGACGCATACAATGTCCAGAATGCTACATCTATAAAAGCTGGTGGCTTTATATACAATGTAGGGCTACAATACAAAAAACGAGTACTCAAGAAAAGCCCGCAGAATACACTGAAGGGCGACATCTTCATTACTGCCGGAGTACAAGGCTCGTCCAGCGTGAAGATCAATTCGCGCACATCCAGCCAGTGGGAGAGGTATATCAATCTCTCCGATATACCGACCGTGATAGACACACCGCTCAACTATGCCGAGCAAAAAGGAAAGATCACTATACCGTATAACTTCTCCGTAGGCCTCACTGCCGGTAATGAAAATTGGTGGATCGTGGGTGTGGATTTCAAATACGCAGGCTGGAGCCACTTCGGATATGATCTCAATAGCCAACCACTCGCCGATAGCTGGAGGCTGATGATCGGCGGAGGTATAGTACCCAACTATGACTCCAAGAAGTTCTTTGACCGTATACAATATAAGGCCGGTGGCTACTATGGCAAAAGTGAGGTCATCTACCAGGGCATCCAGCTATCAGAATATGGAGGCACTGTTGGACTAAGTGTCCCCGTCGTCTTTGGTGGTCTATACAGAGAGGCTGCGCGTTTCCACTTTTCTGCCGATCTGGGTTCACGCACTCCGGGAGGCAAAAACCTTTTCTCCGAAAACTACTACCGCTTCAACTTCGGCTTCACGCTGAATAACGTCTGGTTCCAGAAGCGCAAATTCGACTAACGCTGTTGGCTATTGTTAGTTGGCTGTTGGCTGGCTACTCAAACATTTACTTAACTTTAGTGTATTAATTAAACCGACAGCAGAATAGTTGATACGGATTGTATTCCCAAACACCTGCCAACTCCCACCCGCCAACTATCATGCTAGACAAACTCCTTTACGAAAAACTCTGCCACTTCTGCGAATACGCAGAGCGCTGCCGGTATGATGTATCAAAGAAGTGCTACGCGCTCAAGATACCCAAGGATCAGGTCGCAGACTACATAGAGCAGTTGGAGAAGTCAGACTTCTTAAATGAAGACAGATACATTAAATCATTTATCAATAGCCGCTTTGGCCAGAAAAAATGGGGAGCATCTAAGATCAGGGCAGCCCTATCATCCAAAGGGATCAGGGACAGTCAATACAAAACGCTGCTTCAGGAGATCGACCAGGACGACTACTATGCTACCGCGCTGAAACTAGCTGAGAAGAAAACCGGAACTATCAAATCCAAATCGCCTCAGGACCACAGGCTCAAGCTCATGCGCTTCCTGATGAGCAAGGGTTTTGAGTCTGCTGTGATAGGCAAGGTGCTGAAGAAACTGGGAGTGTGACCCTTTTCAAAAATGAGATATAAAGCGTAAATTTGTCATAAAGTCAAGATCATGGATTTACAGGAAAGGAAAATTCATTTTATACAGGAATTTCTTAAGCTAAAAAGTGAAGAAATCATCCATAAATTAGAAGATGTTCTTAAACTTGAAAGAATGAGATTATCCCCGGATATTTCTACGCCGTACTCTATTGATGAGCTCAATAAAAAAATTGATAGAGCTGAAGATGATGCAAAAAATGGCCGCGGCCAAACAAATCAAGATCTTCAGGAAGACATCAGATCATGGGGATGATTGTTTTTTGGACTAACGAGGCCATCGATGATCTTGAAAATATTTTCTACTACTACCTGATCGAAGCAAGCAGAGAAACTGCTTATAGAATTGTCACCGAAATCATGTTGTCAGCAGATCGACTACAAGCCTATCCTGAGAGTGGTCAAAGGGAGGAATTGCTTCTTGGTAGAAAACAAAAATAC
Source organism: Bacteroidota bacterium (assembly GCA_025963485.1). GTDB lineage: Bacteria > Bacteroidota > Bacteroidia > Chitinophagales > LD1 > UBA1941. Next base: position 3,401 of record JAOQAO010000009.1, read on the forward strand.
CGATATATAGTAACCGGGAATTATAAGCTTATATATTGGGTGGATGAACGTATCAATATTGCTTCCGTTTTTGATTGTCGTCAGAATCCTGTTAAGATGGACCTAATATAGATTTTGCCTTCTTTAGGCACATTTCATTTTTACTCTAATTTAGCACCGTCAATCAATATCATGCTCGCAGAACTAAAAAGTAAATACAAATCGCTTGAGATCAGGCTTCATCCTGATTGCCGGGTGCTACTCGACAATTGGAAAGCCATCAAAGAAAAATATGCCGCCGAGACATTCGCCTATGGCGTCCGCGACAAAACGATACAACTGCCCCTGACATACAAGAGCCTCTCAGGCACCAGCATCCGCAAGATATACCTGCCTCGTTATAATGACTGGGGCGATATACTCCAGTGGCAGCTGCAGGAGAATGTGCCGGGAGAATTTCCCTATACAGCGGGCGTGTTCCCACTCAAGAGAGAAGGAGAAGACCCTACGCGTATGTTCGCCGGAGAAGGTGGACCGGAGCGCACCAATAAACGCTTCCACTATGTATCCCTCGGCCTGCCGGCCAAAAGGCTTTCTACGGCATTTGACTCTGTGACACTCTATGGCGAGGACCCGGATCACCGTCCCGATATATATGGCAAGGTAGGCAATAGCGGCGTGAGCATCGCTACAGTAGAGGATGCCAAGAAACTTTACAGCGGTTTTGATCTTTGTGCTCCGATGACCTCTGTGTCGATGACCATCAATGGTCCTGCGCCGATGCTGCTCGCTTTCTTTATGAATGCCGCGATCGATCAGGAGTGCGAGAAATACATCAAAGCCAACGGCCTGGAGAAAGAAGTAGAAGCTAAACTCAAAGAAATATTCAAGGGTACAAAAAAGCCAGTTTACGATGGTGCCTTGCCGGAAGGCAATGATGGACTCGGCCTGTCACTGCTCGGCGTATCGGGCGATCAGGTCCTGCCTGCCGATGTCTATCAGCAGATCAAAGCCAAAGCCCTCGCATCAGCGCGTGGCACCGTGCAGGCAGATATACTCAAGGAAGATCAGGCGCAAAATACGTGCATCTTCTCCACTGAGTTTGCGCTGAAGATGATGGGCGATGTGCAGCAATACTTCATCGAGCAGAAGGTTCGCAATTTCTACTCGGTCTCTATCTCCGGCTATCACATTGCAGAGGCTGGCGCCAATCCTATTTCGCAGCTGGCTTTCACGCTGTCCAACGGTTTCACTTATGTAGAGTACTATCTGAGCCGCGGGATGAATATTGACGACTTCGCGCCCAACCTGTCTTTCTTTTTCAGCAATGGCATGGACCCTGAGTACTCCGTCATAGGCCGCGTGGCGCGCCGCATCTGGGCCAAGGCCATCAAATACAAATACAAAGGCAACGACCGCTCGCAGAAACTCAAATACCACATACAGACCTCAGGCCGCAGCCTTCACGCGCAAGAGATAGACTTCAACGATATACGCACGACGCTGCAGGCACTCTATGCGATCTATGACAACTGCAACTCCCTGCACACAAACGCCTACGACGAGGCCATCACGACTCCTACCGAGGAGAGCGTACGCCGCGCCATGGCCATTCAGCTCATCATCAACCGCGAGCTGGGCACTGCGAAAAACGAGAATCCAAATCAGGGTTCATTCCTCATAGAGGAGCTGACCGATCTCGTGGAGGAGGCCGTTCTCACAGAGTTCAAGCGCATCACCGATCGTGGTGGCGTACTCGGCGCCATGGAGCGTATGTACCAGCGCAATAAGATACAGGAAGAGTCCATGTACTACGAGCACCAGAAGCATACGGGGGAGTTTCCGATCATCGGGGTCAATACTTTCCTCAGCAAAAACGGTTCCCCCACGATCCTCCCCAGCGAGGTCATCCGCTCTACTACAGAGGAGAAAGAATTGCAGATCAACTCACTCAATGACTTCAAAAAGCGCCACAGTGTTACATCAGCGGAAGCACTCAAAAAGCTCCAGCAGGTTGCGGTCAATAACGGCAATATCTTCGCAGAATTGATAGAGACCGTCAAACACTGTTCACTGGGCCAGATCACCAATGCGCTCTATGAAGTAGGTGGTCAGTATCGCAGGAGTATGTAATTTATTTTTGTTTTTAATGCAAAATTGCCTGAGTAGTATCCAGTATTCTACCATCGGTCGATAAGCCATTTCCCCCTCGTATACAGGCTTTTGACACTGATTCGTATTTTTTTTAATGAGTTTATTATAATTTAGAAATAATCTCTTTAGATTGGTACGACCAAAACTCAAAACATATGAATTTAAGGCTTACTACTATATGTTGCTGCTTAGCCCTGCTACTCACTTCATTATCCGTTTCCGCTCAGAATAAGGACGTCGAAAAAGGCAAAGAAAAACTCAAAGAAGCTTTCCAGCAAAAGGACCCTGCAAAAAGGCAGGACATCATCAACAAGGCAAATGAACTATTCCAGAAAAGTGGGTTGAAAAATCCACAGATCAAGGTGATCATGGGCGATGCATATCTCGATCATGGTGATCTCAAAGGCGCAGAAACACAATACAATGGCGTCGACAAAGCAAGCAAAGGTGAGGTCTACAGCAAGGTAGCCGAAGCATGGGTAAGCCAGGCCATGAGCGATGAAAAAAACGAAGATAAGCTCCTGAAAAATGCTGTGGCTGATTACAAAAAAGCAGGTAAGGATAAAGAGGGTGCCACCTATATCGGCGATAAACTCTATGAAAAAGGTGAGAAATCTTACGTCAAAGCGGTCGACTATTATTTCAGGGGTGCTGATACGCCATCTGCTACCAAGATAGCACGCGACTACGAAAAGAAGGGCGGCACAGAAGGTATCAATCAGGCCTTTGAACTGTACAAGCGTTGCGCACTGTACAAAAAAGCAGGTGACCTCGCATGGGAATCCAAGCAATATGCCAAAGCATATGATGCATATTCCACAGGAGAGATCACTGAGGGCATGCGGAAATGCGCAGATAAGTTCTATAGCCTGGGGCAAGAAAGCGAAGCGCAGAATATCTTTATCAAAATGGTAGAGAACTATGCAAAGACTGCTAACACAGAAGCTATCGAAAAACTCGCTCATGAGAATGTAAGCGTAATGAACTACGGATTTGCCGCCAGGATATATGATAAGGCGGGCAATCTCAATGCTGCTAAAAAATATTATGGCCTGTATAAATTCATGAACCTCGACATCGACAGCGCCAAGATGCTCCTCGAAGGTACAGACCAGGCGAGCCTGATCAAGGCAATAGATGCCAATATGAAAAATCTCGCTCCACTCCGCGATGTCAAGCTTCAATTTGATGACTGGGTCAAGCAGCAGCCACCAGTGAGCATAGAGATCGATCCTGAGACCAGCCAATACAAAGTCTCTCAGAAAGATGAGCAGATGCTGATCGACTATTACAAACTGATCAAGGACCAGATCAGCGACCAGTGCCAGATCATCTCAAAGAATGTAAATGCGGTGACAAATCCGGAGCTCAAGAAAATGCTGATGAAGAAATTTCTCGACTATCCTGCGGTCGGCAAGATACTGGACAAGCAATCATTTGCTGTCAAGCTCACCCGCTCTTCGACTCAGATCAAAGATGTCTATCTGAAAAAGATATAAATAGATGACCATAAAACAGAAAAGGACAGATAACTATCTGTCCTTTTCTGTTTTATGAAGGAGCTAGCGATGCCATCCCTTCCTCAAAAAACTTGCTTGATAAGTATCAATGATCAACATCGCTATAAGAGGGATGGCATCGCTCTCCCGGAAATGTAAATGCCATTAAAAAGTACCAAACCTCAGGAATAAACCGGCGTAAAGACCTCCCACGCGATAACTTTTGACCCTCAGGTAGTCTTTGCCGAAGATGCCATTCGCACCTACTACTATACCCGACCTGAACACTTTGGTCGCATTCCAGATCATACTGATGGATGGATTGATCGCAAAATAATTGAAGGTTACATTCTCCATTTTGGCTTCGGTCTGGTCTATCCATCCCGCCCTGGGATCAGTGAAATGTATCTGCGCCCAACCCAGTCCCATAGAGGGTTCAAAAGATAGTTTCTTGCCCGAGTTGATAATATAGCCTACGCTTACCATGCCACTCATCAGGAGTGGCCGTATCGGATTTGGTGTAGTACTATTGATCGGATCATTGCTATTGACATATTTATTGACCGTCACATTGGTAGAGGTCAGGATATTAAATTTGGCTCCGAAGGACAACTTATGATTGATCACCCAAGCTACCTGAAATCCCGTCACGGCTCCTACCTTGCGAAAAATATAAGTAACATCTCCTTCAAACTGAACATGAAAGGAACTGTGAAATTTGCCTGCATGAAAGAAGCCATGCCGGGTACTATCTGGGGTCGCATCTACAGCCTTTTGGGTCACTCTTTGGATGGAATCCTCCGGAGAAAGGTATCTCACCCGCTGAGCAGATACACCTGATGAGATCAGAGCCAGAATCAGCATAAACGGCAGTAAAAATCTTCGCGAGCGCATTACTTTTCAATTATTTATCACAATACACTGACAATCAATGTTACTGTGCTTACCTATGATAAATACAAAGTGTCCAATCTATACTTCTAAAATACATTTTTTTCAACCAAACTTTATAATAAGCGCTTTCGCAATTCCTTTTATTCCTTACGTTTGCCGCAGATGTACGCCGTCATTGATGTAGAAACCACGGGGGGGAGCCCCTCAGTAGACAGGATCATAGAGATAGCTGTCATCGTCTATGATGGCGAGAATATCCTCGAACAATATTCTTCCCTAGTCAATCCACACCGCAATATAGATAAATATGTGACCCAGCTCACGGGTATCACTGATAAGATGGTGAAGAATGCTCCGTCATTTGAAGATATACAAGAGAAGATACTTGAGATAACCCGCGAGAAGATCTTCGTGGCGCACAATGTCAAATTTGACTACGGCATGATGCGCAGCGAATACAAAAGGCTTGGCGTAGACTTCGTGCGCAAGCAGGTCGATACCGTCACACTATCGCGGCGTGTCATGCCGGGTTTCAATTCATACAGCCTTGGATCGTTGTGCGAATCATTGGGCATCGTCATAGAGAATCGCCACCGCGCGCTCGGAGATGTAGAAGCTACTGTTAAGCTCCTCAATATGATACTCAAACAGAGCACTGCCAAAAAATACCTGGAAATAGAACTCAATCATGGCATAGACCCTTCTATACTTCCGCCCAATATCACACTCGGGGAAATTGAAAAACTGCCGGAAGAACCTGGCTACTTCTATCTTAAAGATTCTACGGACAAAGTCCTCTTTATCGATGCTTCCAAAAATGTCCGGCGCGAGGTGATCAAATTTTTCAATAAGGCAGAGGGGCTGCCCGAGCGCAGGCTGGAGCAGGAGGCTATCACGCAGATCGACTACCAGGCTACCGGCAATGAGCTCATGGCCCGCCTTGGCGCATATCACGAGGTCAGGCGTATCATGCCGGATTTCAATAAAAAGCCAAAAGACTATAAATTTTCATTTGCCATCTTTATCACCACAGATGCTGATGGATTCAAGCATCTTAAGATCGAGAAGATAGATTTCGCCGAAGGGGAAGTGACCTTGAAATTCCAAAGCAAAGGCACAGCGCAAAAGGTACTTTACAAGATCATCGCAGAGGGGCACCTGCAGGTACAGTTCTCATTGCTACGCAAGATCACCGAACCGGAGCAGCGTGAGAATTTCAAAAAATCGTATAACGAGAAAGTGGATAAAGCCGTCCGCAAATACCTCTATAAAAATTCAAACTTCTTCATAGTCGGCGATGGCCGCCGTCCGGATGAGAACTCCGTGGTCTGCATAGAAAATAGTGTGTATATGGGTATGGGCTATATCTGCCCGGAGCTGACAGCTATCACCACCGAGAACCTGCGCGCGAGCATCAAGCCAGAGGAAGACGACCTGGAAATACAAAAGATAATCCGCCAGGAACTCCGGAAAGGAAAAGGACTGAAGATCGTTAATTTCTAACTCCTTGGGTTAGATTTGACAACTTTTGGAAAGTTGTCAAATCGAGGAGCCTAGCTATCCAACGTAAATCTGGTCCACACACTTTTAGCTTTTTTCCCATTCTTAATATCAAGCCGGATGTACATCAGCGTCCCTCTCCTTGCCTTGCGGATCTCTTTGACCATTTCGTCGGTGGGTTTGTCTCCTTTGACATAGAATGATTTACTCATACTGCGGTTTACAAGTGATACAGTAATAGCGGTGATAACGTTGTCGCGTATGAAGCGGCCATTGTCCAGATAGCCAAAGGTGCATTTCTCCGGGAAACTCCCCTTGTCATAGCTCATATCCCGCTCCAGGGCCATATTACCCACTGTAATATTGCTTGATTTATTCGGGTTGATCGTCGGAAACGATTTGGATTGTGCCACGATCGTAAACTTATGATAAAGCAGTATCCGGTTATTGTTAGAAAAACCTATAATACGCAACGTGGCTGTATCTACCCCTGTGGTCTTGGATGTACGCGGACGGATGGATAGAAAGGAATCTATCCTGGTGGCCAATCCTTTATCGAAAAATAACTCTGAAAACTTATACTTCGACGAGAAATGCAAGCGCAACAGGTATTCTTTGTCACAGCTCAGCGTATCGGGCAGTGGTTGTATCTTTACTTCCTCCCTGCTCCTCAGTGGGATGTATATATCCGTATTGACATTGGATGGGTCTTTGATCTGTGCTGATAGCACGAGCGGAACGGCTGATGCGAGTATGAGTAGTATGACCAGGCTCAGTCGGTACATTGTAACGGTTGGTTTTACTCGACGGTCTCAGTCCATTCGTTATAGAGCTCACTGAGATAAATATTTTCCACCGCAGTTATTGGCTTGGTAGCCTTGGTCAGCTTGATGGCAAAGTCTATGAGGTGCAGGCGCTCCTTCTCCGTAGAGTCGTTATAAAAATCATCCATCGCTTTCTGGAAGTGGATCATATAATCCTCCTCTTTGATGTTGCTGATCAAATCCATCTCTTTATCGAGGCTGACCGGTATGGGGAAGTTCTCCGCTATATACTCTGCTATGATGCGGTCTTCGGCTACACTAAACTTATGGTCTACTGCCGACAGGATCATCAGGATATGGTATCCGGCTATTGGTTTGTTTCTTCTTCCGTTTGGCATGACTTTAATTTTGAGAGTAAATTAAGCAATATTTCCATCTATTGATACTGTGCAGCAGAATTTTTTAACTCATCTTTTATCTTTTGCACCAGCGATACGGGCTTCAAAACCTTCACCTGCGAGCCATAACTGAGCAACTGGCTAACCAATTCATGGTTCACCATCACCTCCAGGCTGATACGGCATTCGGTTTTTGTTTCCCTTACTACCTTCTGTGAATGGTGCAGCGGCTGCGATTGAATGTACTTGCCCTGTACGGGTGTAAAAGCAAGCAAAACGGTTTCTGCTTTGCCAGCACCCTCGGTGATGCCATATACATTTTGGAAATATTTCTCACTGTCAAACACCTTGCCCTCAAATGTCCTGTCGGTCACCTGCATGTCCACGAACCTGTCAAAGGCATAGGTCTTCACCTTCTCCGTCTTTCCCGCCACAGTATTACCCAGAAGATAAAAACGGCTCCGGAACTCACGTACTACATACGGATCTATGATATGCTCCTTAGCTGCCTCGTCATCAAATTTTCTGTATGACAGTCTTATGCGCCTTTTCTCACGGATGGCCTTGACCAGCGGCTCAATATATTCTATTCCTTTATAGCTATTAGGCTTATCGAATTGAATGATCTTGTCCTCGCCACGCGATTGCTTATTGAAGCGCACCGTCTCAGCGATCTTCTTGATCGACTCCTCGAATTCTTTGATCGCCGGTAATTCTTTGAACTGATCGAGCAAACTGATGGCAAACTCCAGCCCATGAAGGTCATCAGCTGTCACTGGCAGATTATTTATGGAGTAGTTGTTATCCGAGTAATAATAGCTGTGCGCAGCCCTGTCAAAGACGATCGGCGCTTCAAACTTCAGCGCCTGGCTATAGCGCATCTCCTGCAGGTCCAGCTGCACGGTGCGGCGTGACACAGGCTTGTCAAGATTTTCACTCACGTGCCCGATGAGCTGCTCCAGCGTGGGATGTGGTTTCTTCCTCAGTCTCTCATCTATCAGCCGGTATCTGGTGAAGGCATCTCTGTTTAATGGCATGATGTGAATTTAGTTTTAATTGACCGAAGCAGGTTTTTTGAGCACGTGTGTCGCCTCACCCATCTGCCTTCGGCATCTTCCCTCTCCATACTTATGGAGAGGGAAGAACCTATTGAGTGAAGCTTCCCTAATTCTTTCCCCTTGAGCCTGTAATCATAATATAATCAATAAAACCAACCTATCAAAAAAAGTTTCAGGGCGATGTGCAAAGAAATTGTGATCCTTTAACGACCGTTGGCACTCCTATTGACGTATGTATGGCATATAGTCAGGAAGGAGGAATCCAACTGTCCAATCTTCAAAGCTAAAGATTTTTTTCACTACGCATATTCATTGCGCAGTAGTCCTGTTATTTTGTGTCTATAATTAAAAACAAACAGCGATGAAAGCCATAGAACAAAAACAACCGTCACTCGTTCGCAATAAGATACTTTTCTCTGAGATCGAGTTCTTTTCTTCTGAAGAGGTTACTCTCATCGGCGAGATAGAGATGAATGGCAAAACTGAATTTGCCCAGTATATCACCAATAAGAAGAACCTCTACCTCCTGCTCAAAAACTCCGGCAAAGTAGGCCAGGAGATCATCTATATGATCATGGACGCTTTCAAACGCCCCCACGAAGTGCCTGTAGCCCTGCATCTTAAGGAGATATTTGGCAAGGCAGTATGCCTCCAACATTGCGCTGTGAAACTGGACCGTTCTTTCTACGAAAATGAGGCAGGGGAATGGAAGGTAGACTATAATACCAATCTGTTCTTCATCGACGCTGTGAAGCCGCTCGAAGCTGAGCCGGTACCAGCAGGACTATTCTAAATCATAAAGACGTTTATATTAATCCCCTTATTTCTGCACAGAGGTAAGGGGCTTTTTGATTTTATATAGCTCTAAGACTTTTCAGGTTTACGGGCCCAAATGTGAGATCAGACTTCAATTGGTAGTACTTCAGCATGAAAACCTGGAAAGTCTGTCTGCGGAAAAAATCCAGCCTAGCTCACCGGATTGAGCGTGATCGAGAAGATTTTATACTGGTTCATATCGCGCTCATAGTAAAATTTATCCAGCGCATCATACATATTCTTGGCCCGGAAGTAGGAGGTATGCAGCTTATTATCCCCGATCTTGATCCACTGGATCGTCATGCTGCCCTCTTTAGCATAGTGCTCGTCTATATATTCCAGCATTTTACGCAGCGCATCTACCTTGTCCGTACCGTGTATAGTATTGAAGAGAAACGACTGCTCATGCTTCGGATTGATCGTCACGAGGTCAAAACGCACGACATCATTCTTCTGCTTAAAGTTGAATATCGCATTATCCTGGCTGATGCCCAGTTTGGTGATGATGTCCTTCTGCAGCTTTGCTATTTCTATATTTTGGTCGTTGAGGGCCATATTGCTTTTCATGTAAAAATAAGAATAAAAAAACCGCAGCGACTCAAAAACCTTTTGTCTTTGTACCGCTGCGGCTTAGATTGATTGAGATTTATTTATACCACTTGATCGGCGATACCATCTACGATACCGTATGCCACAGCTTCCTCCGCACTCATCCAGTAGTCACGGTCAAAGTCCGCAAGGATCTTTTCGACGCTCTTTCCGCAATTATCAGCGAGTATCTGGGCACTCATAAGGCGGGTTTTATCGATCTCATTGGCTGTGATCTCGATATCGGTAGCCTGGCCATACATACCGCCGATAGACGGCTGGTGTATCATCACACGTCCGTGCGGCCAGATGAGCCTTTTGCCCTTGGTGCCACCGCTGAGCAGGATCGAGCCCATAGAGGCAGCAAGTCCCATGCAAATCGTATGTACGGGCGAAGTGATCATTTTCATGACGTCATATACCACCATACCTGAGGTCACGACACCGCCCGGGGAGTTGATATAGAAGAAAATATCCTTGCCCGGGTCTGAGGCCTCCAGGAATAACAACCTGTTGACCACGCGCTCAGATGACTCGTCAGTGACCGGTCCCCAAAGGAAGACCTTGCGCTGCTCTAGAAATTTATTGTCAAATTTCTGCCCACCGGCAAATTTTTCTATCAGTTCGTCTGGTTTGTTCGGAACCTGTGGCTCCTCCATTCTTATATTCATGCTTAACTATTTGGTGTATAGACGTTCAAAAATAGAATAAATTTTATCACCCCCAATCCCGTCTCTATTTCTTTACCACATAGGCTTTTATCACTATGTGGTGTTGAAAAATACATCTGTGCCATTGGCCTGTATTGCCGACCTTTGCTCTCAGACTATGCTATTATCCCTGTTTGACAATTTATTTGAAGAAAAGAAGCCAAAACCCGAGGCGCTAAAGAAGCACGACAACTTTGAGCTGGAGGTCAATGGCCGGACCGTCCCCGTCAAGATCCAGGAGGAGCGCAGGTTCAATAATCGTATCACGGTCAACGCCAACGGCGTCCTGATCAGGATAGCGGCCAATCAGCCCATAGACGAGAAAAAGAAGCACATAGACCACTTCCTCAAGTGGGCGAAGACCAAGCTGGATAAAAACCCGCAACTGCTCGACTACCTCCCACAGCGCAAATATGTCAATGGTGAGGTGCTCGTAGTAGGCCAGCATTCTTTCCGCATCATCATCTTCTATCACGACAATCCTAAAAGCTCCGCCAAACTCATCAACGGCCAGATCGTCATGAACCTGACACGTGGCCTGAGCAAAGAGGCAGAAGACAGCACCAATAGCTACCTGGTAGCACGCTGCCTGTCACGGTTTTTCACCCCGATAGTGGCGGAGCGCATCAGCGAACTCAACCGCAAATATTTTGGTAAGACGATCAACTCTGTCAAGATGAAATACAATACATCCAACTGGGGTAGCTGCTCTACGCAGGGCAATATCAATATATCAGTCAGGCTCATGTTCGCACCAGATGAGGTGATAGACTACGTCCTGATCCACGAGCTGGCGCATCTCGTACATGCCGATCACTCACCGCGTTTCTGGAATCTTGTGGAAAAGATAGACCCCGACTACTACTCTAAGGAGAAGCACCTGACGGAGAATAATTTCAAGTATTATCTCTAAAAGTAGAATTGCTGTTTTATTCAAAATGAGTTAATTTTGGATAAAGTCATCACTATGTTGAAAAAGGAGTATAAATCACTAAGCGTAGCAGAGAAAATACTGCTTGTAGAAGAAATCTGGGATAGCATTGCCGAGGATGCCGCTATAAAGCTGAGTGAGGGGCAAAAGGAACTATTGGAAGAAAGACAAAATAAAGCACTGAGAGGAGAAGTTTCCAAAAAGACATGGGAGGAAATTAAAAATGATGTCAGAAATCAAAAATGACCTACACCGTTGACTTTCTTGATGATTTCCACGATGATTTAATCAATAGTTTCCGGTATTACGAAAAACAGGCTCCTGGCCTTGGAGATGAGCTCTTAATGTCTGTAGATGCAACAGTAAATTATATTTCACGACACCCTTTACACTATCAAAAGATTTTTCTGGAAACAAGAAAAGCAAACTTAAAAAGGTTTCCGTTTGCAGTTTTTTATCTGGTGCATAAAGATAAAATCCTGATCACCGCTGTTATGCATCTTTTTAGGGATTCCAAAGAATGGAAATTGAGGCAGATCTAATCCGGCTCCTCATTAAACAATCTCGTAGAGGGATTAGAACTAGCAATAATTACATCCTTCTCCTCCAGAAGGTCCTGCTCATAACGGAACCGCATTAATAGCCTTGCCACCGTCACCACATCCCTCTGGCAATACTCTACGATACGTGTCAATCCCTTTTCATTGTAATACACGGGGCAGACATCCTTGCCTTCTATGTCTTCCTTGGGACTAGGGATGCCGAGGACATGTGTGAGGAGTTTGAGAGAAGTGTAGTTCTTGTTGTCGCCAAATTTCCAAAGCTGGAGGGTGTCGACCATTTCTGTCTCCCAGGGCTTTTTGCCGGAGATGTCAAACATGACGGGGAGCCTGAGATTATTGATCACCATGCGGCGGCAGAGGAAGGGGATGTCAAACTCTTTGATATTATGCCCGCAGAAGCGGAAGCGTTCGGCATTGGGGAAGTGGCGGTTGAAAAGCGTAACCACATCACTCAATAGCTGATGCTCGTCATCTCCATAGATAGAACGCAGGCGGAAAGAATCCGAATTGGCCTCGCGGTCATACCAGAAGAATCCAATGGACATGCAAATCACTTTGGCGAACTCGGAGTAAACCCCGGCCCTTTTGAGGTAACCTTCCTCAGCAGTTTCGTCGGGTATTTTCAGTGTGGCATGCTTGATAGCCCAGAGGTCCTTCTCGGCATCTGGCAGCAGGTCAAACGCACCCATACGCGGCACCGTCTCGATGTCCATAAAGAGCATATTCCTCAGAAAGCCATTTTGCAGCAGCACGGTCAGAAATTTGAAATTGAAAGTATAAAAAACCTATACATATTTACAAAATTCCCTTTGTTTCTGACTCTACTCACTCCGTCACCTCGTCACCCGGGCTGTTGTCACTTGACTTTTTACTATATTCACCCTCCCAAAAAGATAATAATGAGTGAGCATTTGAATGATCAGGAGATCGCGCGCCGTGAGAAGCTGAAAGGCTTCGCAGAACTAGGTATAGACCCATATCCCGCAGCTATGTGGGAGGTCAATGCCACTGCTAAAGATATACTCGAAGCTGTAGAGAAATATAAAGCCGCACATCCCGGCGAGGAGATACACGAGGTAGATGGTTATAAAAATATCAGCATCGCCGGCCGTATCATGAGCATCAATGCCAAAGGCAAGGTCACATTTATCAAGATACAGGATAACACTACCCGCATACAGCTATTTGTGTCGATAGACAATGTCAGCCCGGGTGAGGACAAGACTTTTTATAACAGTGTAGTAAAACATTTACTGGACATCGGTGATTTCATCGGTGTAACTGGCGAGGCTTTCGTCACAAAAACAGGCGAGACATCTATCCGTGTCAGAGAGCTGAAAGTACTGAGCAAATCCCTGCGTCCACTGCCAGTGGTTAAGGAAAAAGACGGTGAAATATTTGATGCTTTCGCTGATCCGGAACTGCGCTGGCGCCAGCGCTATGTGGACCTCGTGGTCAATAGCGGCGTGAAAGAAACCTTCCTTAAGCGTACACAGATGGTGAGGACCATCCGTGACTTCCTCAATGACAACGGCGCGATAGAAGTTGACACACCGGTGCTGCAAAGCATCCCGGGTGGAGCTGCTGCACGCCCGTTTACCACACATCACAATGCACTCGATACACAACTCTATCTGCGTATCGCCAATGAGCTATACCTCAAAAGGCTGATCGTAGGTGGTTTTGATTTTGTGTATGAGTTCAGCCGCAACTTCCGCAACGAGGGCATGAGCCGCAAGCACAATCCGGAGTTTACCATTCTGGAATTCTACGTGGCGTACAAGGACTATATCTGGATGATGAACTTCACCGAACGCATGCTGGAGAAGGTCGCCACAGATATGCATGGCACGACTGACCTTCATGTCGGTGACAATAAGATCAACTTCAAGGCACCGTTCAAGCGCATTACCATCTATGACGCGATCAAGGAATATACCGGCCACGACGTGAGCGTCATGGACGAGTCGCAGATATATGATGTATGCAAGGCTCTGCATCTCGAGGTCGACAAGACCATGGGCAAAGGCAAGCTGATCGACGAACTATTCAGCGCTAAATGCGAGAAGAACTTCATACAACCAACCTTCATTACCGACTACCCGGTAGAGATGAGCCCGCTGACGAAGAAGCACCGCAGCAAAGAAGGCCTCGTAGAGCGCTTCGAACTCATGGTCAACGGCCAGGAGATCGGCAATGCCTACAGTGAGCTCAACGACCCTATCGATCAGCGCGAGCGCTTTGAGGAACAGGTAAAGCTGATGGAGCGGGGAGATGATGAGGCTATGTTTATCGACTATGACTTCCTGCGCGCGCTGGAATACGGTATGCCGCCTACCGCTGGTATCGGCATCGGTATCGACCGCCTCTGCATGCTCATGACCAATCAGGCTACGATACAGGAGGTGCTTTTCTTCCCTCAGATGAGGCCGGAGAATCTGACGTCGTGATTAAGTGTAGCTAAATGCGATCTTTCCAGTAAAATGGCTTTCTGTTTTGATGCTGTATAGCAACAACGACTATTTCATTACTCGCGGGAGTAAAGCGATATACAATGGAATAAGGAAATATTTTGAAATTTAGCTTGCGAACATCTGAATAATGTAATGCCCAAGCAAGTGGCATTGATTCTATAAATGATACGGTCTGTTCATAATCTTTAAGGAACTTCTCTGCGAGATCAAGGGATATTTCGGCATAATATACGGCAGCTTCTTCGAGTTCCTGCCTTGCCGAAAGCTGAATTTGGATCATTTAAAAATCTTCTTTCTTATCTCGGATACAGCTTCATGCGATGGAACTAAATTTCCCTCACCGCGATCCAGTTCATCAAGCCTTCGTTGCAATTCCTTATTCCAGGCTTCAATATAATCAGATTCAATATTAGCCTGAGCAGATTTCAAAAATATACCAACTAACTCTCTTTCCTCATTAGAAAGCGATAGTATTTCATTTTGTATTTTTTCCAGTTTACTCATTTGAATCCTTTCTATAAAGATAATCCATTTGAATTTATTTAGGAAGTCTGTCTCTCTTATTGCAATTGCCATCTCACTTAAAAACACAAAGCCCCTCATTGAGGGGCTTTGCAATATACAGATGCAGTGGATACTACCTGGTAGTGAAACGACTTAGTTCTTCCTTGCTGGAGTCAAAGCCGAACACGTCGTTTACTTTGAAATAGTTCTTTCTGTCATAGCAGAACTGGTACGCATACTTGGCGAAGTCAAGCTTGGTCTCTTCGAAGCCAAAGAGCCTGCATATATCTGCGATCTGGTTTGCATACATACAGTTGTTGGAAATGATAGACTTGGCCGATTTCAGCTTTGTCTCATCAAAGCCAGTATTATTGATCGACGCCTTAGCAGATTGATAGTCATTATTTGACATCGGGTAGGCGCATGGTCCGTCATTGCTCACTACTACGGCAGCCGGAGGAGGCGTGGAGGCAGTAGTGGTCGTAGTATAGGTAGTAGTGGTCGTAGTCTGCTGCACAGCATTAGGGTCCGTGATCTGCACATTCATATTGACACCGAGGCCATTTACATTCATGCCTACATTGCCGGTAGTGCCCTGGGTAGTGGTAGTGGTTTCTGTGACTGTGGTTTTTGTCACCGGTACTGTGGTACCATAGTTATATACTACTACGTCAGATGGTATAACCGGTGTGGCTGTCACTGCCAGTGGCTGGGAGGAGAAATATCTTAATACCTGTTTTCCGTTTTTATCGGCCTTGATCTTGTAGGTTACGTCCATCGAAGCAGATGGATTGTTTGCGTCCACGATAGGCAAGTATGACTTACTGATATCGCCGAACGTCTTGTCATCAAAAATGACTTTGCAGTTATAATACTGCTGTGTCAGGTTTTGCAGTCGGATATTGGTCTCAGGCTTGTCGTTCATCCTGGTACCGTTGAGGATCAGGAAAAATTTGTGTCCGTCTTCGGAGAAGATCGTAAGTGTGGAGTTGGTCGTTTGGGCAAATACTGATGCACATACTATAATGCAACTCATGATGAGGAAAAACTTTTTCATTGTGGGTGTATTTTTGGTTGATAATTGGATTACAGCTTTGACAGATGTAACAATCGTACCAAATATAAAAAGTAATTAGAGTTTTTGCTTTTTTTTGGAAATACACCTCACCCATCTGCCTTTGGCATCTTCCCTCTCCCAGGGAGAGGGAAGAACCTGCTGTGTGAAATTATATTCAAAATATGTTTGAGCATTTCAACATGAAGAAGTGAGATGTTATTGCAGCTGCGTCGCCCCCCAACCCCCCTAAAGGGGGCTTTAATACATTGCACAGGCGCAATTTAAAACAGAAAGCGATGCCATCCCTTCTCGCTCAGATATGAGCATTTTATATAAAAAGATTGAACTTCTTTAAAGGGATGGCATCGCTACCGAGTATAAGACTGGCGCGATTTGTTCCTACAGAATTCTATTGTATCCCTTCTGATCGATATAGGATTTAAGCGCATTCACATAGTCCTCAAAGGCTTTGATGCCAGCCTCTGTGATCCGGCATGTGGTCTGGGGATAGTTGCCTTTGAAGGATTTCTCTATCGTGAGGTAGCTGCCCTCGGCTAGTTTATTGAGCTGCACACTGAGGTTGCCTGCGGTAGCGCCGGTCTTTTCCTTCAGGTAGGAGAAGTCCGCCTCCTTGACACTGAGCAGCAGGGACATGATACCCAGTCTCAGCTCCGAGTGCAGTAAAGGATCAAGTGGCTTAAACATTGACGTTAGAATTTGCCTGCCTGCGCAGCATAAGTCCTGGTACGAGGTAACCTAATGCAATAGCTCCGGCATTAAGCAACAGGTGCATAGCAGGATCGGTGAAAAATGTAATGATCGCAAATATCCAGAATATAATACCGCCAAATAGGAGAGGCTTGAATTCAAGTATCAGCCCAGAGGAGAAAGTCGCCATGCCCGTGAGCAGCAAAATGAACGGTATCGGAGAGGTCTGCAGGTAGCAGGCATAGAAAATGGTAAAGAATAAGGTGATACCATAGGACATCCAGATATATCCGGCGCTTTTGTCCGCGTAGGTTTCCACCTGGGGGCCTTTTGATTTACGCTTCTCATATATGAAGGCGATAGGCGCGCCGACGAGTGGCATGATCATCCACACGAGTCCAGCCTTATCTGCGAAGCCCTGGAGGATCAAAAGATAGTTGACGAGGCTCGCAATGATGACCAGCACCCCCCAAAGCAGGAACTGGAAACCATCCTCGGCGACCTTGTTGCGGGCAGAGTTGATCATCGACTGTATGAGGGCCAGGCTCTCTTCGTGGCTCATTTGCTTTTCTGAAGTATTCATGATTTTTAATTTGTTTTGGTTTATAAATCTAACACAAACGTAAACTAGTTTATTTTATAAACCAAATGTAAATTCAAAATTTCCTTCTCTCTTTTTGCTAAATGGCTCTTACTGAATGAATTAAAATTTAGGCTAATATCCCTCTTGAGATGACTATGCGCTGAACCTCGGAGGTTCCCTCATATATCTGGGTGATCTTGGCGTCTCTCATGAGGCGCTCCACGTGGTATTCCTTTACATAGCCGTAGCCTCCATGTATCTGCACTGCCTCCACAGTAGTCTTCATCGCTACTTCCGATGCGAATACCTTGGCCATTGAGCTGGCGATGTCGTAGTTCTGGCCGGCATCCTTGAGGGCAGCGGCTTTATATACCAATAACCTGGCTGCTTCGATCTCGGTCGCCATGTCGGCAAGTTTGAAAGCGATAGCCTGATGCTGTATGATCTCCTTATTGAATGCCGAACGCTGCTGCGCATAAGCGGCAGCCAGTTCGTAAGCGCCTGCTGCGATACCGAGCGCCTGGGCAGCGATACCTATACGGCCACCTGCGAGGGTTTTCATAGCAAACTTAAACCCGAAGCCATCCTCACCTATACGATTCTCCTTTGGAACTTTCACGTCATTAAATAGCAGCGTATGCGTATCTGACGAGCGGATACCAAGCTTATCTTCCTTCTTGCCTACTACGAATCCCGGCATGCCTTTCTCTACGATCAGGACATTGATGCCTTTAGTTCCCTTAGCAGGATCAGTATGCGCTATCACGAGATAGACAGAGGCGCAGCCGCCATTGGTGATCCAGTTCTTGGTGCCATTGAGTACGTAATGGTCACCCATGTCTACAGCTGTAGTACGCTGGTGCGTAGCATCGCTGCCGGCCTCAGGTTCTGACAGGCAGAACGCGCCTATCTTCTCTCCCTTTGCCAGTGGCACGAGATACTTTTGTTTCTGCTCTTCACTGCCGAAAGCCTCCAGGCCCCAGCATACGAGGGAGTTATTGACTGACATGAGGACTGATGCGGAGTTGTCTACCTTGGATATCTCTTCGAGACCTATCACATAGCTGAGAGTGTCGAGGCCAGCGCCACCGTATTTAGGGTCGACCATCATACCGAGGAAACCCAGATCAGCCATGCCTTTGACCTGCTCTGCTGGCCATATCTGGTCGCTGTCGCG
Organism: Bacteroidota bacterium; assembly: GCA_025963485.1. Lineage (GTDB taxonomy): Bacteria > Bacteroidota > Bacteroidia > Chitinophagales > LD1 > UBA1941. Next base: position 21,758 of record JAOQAO010000009.1, read on the forward strand.
CTCTATGACGCCCGGTTTGCAGACATTCTGTGCGAAGTCGCTCGCAGCCTTGCGTATCATCTTGTGTTCTTCTGATAGGGAGAAATCCATTGCCTTGTTTTTTAGTGAGGCGAATATAGGGTTAAGTCCCTGATTTTCCAGCGAAATTTAGGAAAGCTCCGGAAGCAGCTGAAACCAAGGCCGGGCTTACTTTTCGACAGTAACCTTGCTTACTTTATTGAGGCCCTTGCTGCCAGTAATGCGCAGGCTGTAGACTCCGGTAGCGATACCGTCAGTAGATACACTATTGACACCGCTGTGTATAGCGATGTCCTGTGCCTTCCTGCCCACAGCGTCATACATAGCGGCGGTAACGATCTCGTCCGCATTGTAGATCTCGATGTTGAATACGCCTTTGACTGGATTGGGATAGATGCTGATGATAGGCTGACCCTGGACATCAGGCACCCCAGTGGTGCAGTCCAAAAGCTTGAACTGATCAAAGAATATCTTTGCCGAGAGTATCGAGAACTGGGCACATGGCACGTGATCCAATGCGGGATTGACATCCATCGTATCGCAATCGGCGCAACCGTTCTGCCTCATTTTATCAATAGCGACCACAGAATTCTGAAATGGTACATAGCTATCGCCCCTGCAGAAAAATATCCTGGTAGGGCAATTGGGCGACCAGTCGTAATCGTCGTTCTGCCTCAGCGCCACGCGCATCACAGAGTTTGGGTTATTGACAAAAGTATCCAACTCGTTGCGGGTGAATATACGCTTAGGCACACTCGGCATCGCGTTATTGAGATCATTGGTGCCGTGAGTACCATCGAGCAGCATCGGCAATATAGAGTCATATGGATGTACCAGCGCCTGCGAGAAAGAATCACAGAGATGATAGATAGGATTCCATGATACAATCAGGTAGGCCAGATAGCCCGGCTGCGAATAATCGCTGTCAGACAGCATCCTATTGACCATCACTCCAGACATATCATATGCTCCGGACATAGGCACTGCCGCCGTCACGGTAAACTCATTGCTCAGTTGATTCTGTATAGTGCGGTGTGTGGCCATACATGCGTGGCCACCTTCAGAGTAGCCCATCAGGAACAGCTGGCCATTTCTCAGAATGCGAGCAGAGTCACAATGCTCACGTGCTGCGCGGAGCATATCTATGGAAGCACTCGCCTCCGTCTGTGCATGCTGGTATGGATGAAGGCCGGGACCATCGCCCAGGCCGAGATAGTCAGGTTCGGTCACGATATATCCGGTAGATGCTAGTACCATACCCACCACTGGCTCCAGTCCACCCAGATAGGATGGAGCATCTAACTTGGATGCCACGGTACCATGGTGATAGACCGCCATAGGAAACCTGCAGGTAGTATTTCTCGGCACAGCCAGCATACCTGAGGCAGTGGTAGCAGAACTGTCATAGCTCACAGTATTGTAAAGCAGCCTATATACGTCTATGTCATAATTGGTGCCAAATACATTGGGCACGCCATTGGCGCTGAGTATAGAGTCGATCTGCGAATGGGTGAAACTCTGAAGATAGGTCTTGGTCACTATCCTCTGGGAGAAAAGTGAACAGCAACTAACGAGTAACAAGGCTGACAGGACGATCTTTTTCATGTTATTATTTGAGGCGCTAATAATAAGGGATTTTAAGCGAATGTTAAGTTAAAAAGCGGGATAAGGCATAGTGCCGCCGACCTGAGCTACATGGCGCTGGCGCAGGGCCTCATAGAGCAATACTGCGGCACTGACAGATACATTCAGCGAGTCTATGCGCCCGAGCATCGGTATCCTGATATGCTGGTCAGCAGCCTCCATCCACTGGGCAGAAATGCCTGTAGCCTCCTCGCCGACGATGATAGCCGCAGGCTTCGCTAGATCTTTCTGGTAATGAAAGTCAGTAGCCGTCAGCTCAGCAGCATAGGTAGTGATATGCCTTTCTTTCAGAAAGATGATCACCTCATCCGCAGTAGCCACAGCTATCTGATTAGTGAAAACAGTACCCACTCCCGAGCGAACCGCATTGGGATTGTATACATCTGTCTTGGTGTCGCACACTATCACGGCATCTACTCCCACGGCATCGCAGGTACGGAGCATGGCGCCGAGGTTACCCGGCTTCTCAACTCCTTCTATGACGAGTATCAGCGGATTGGCGGAGAGCTTTAGACTATCGAGTGTATGCTCTTTGGGTTTCGCAGTAGCGATGACACCCTCGGTGGTGCCGCGGTAAGCGACCGATTCATACACTTCTTTATTGATCTCAAACACCTCCGTGCCTGTCAGCTTGCATTGCTTCAGGTTATACTCTTCACTCTCTGTCAGTAGCTCCTCGCAGATGAATAGCTGCGTGATCTCATATCCTGCGCCATCGGCGAGGCAGAGCTCCCTCATACCCTCTATCACAAACATGCCCTGCTCACGACGCTCTGAGGCCTTATCGAGCTTCTTGAGTGCTTTTATTTTGGGATTCCGGGCGCTGGTGATGAGCATCGTAGTATTAGGTAGTTAGTATTAAGTATTAAGATGAATACAAATCAGGTTTCCAATAAACCAGGATGCAATTTGAGCATTTAGTTTTTAATCTTTGATAACTTAGTGCCATGAAAATAGGGCTCTTTTTT
>JAOQAO010000015.1 GCA_025963485.1 Bacteroidota bacterium
CGGCGTTGAGGTTTATCTCGAGGACAGTCTGATGTGCCTTTTTTTCCAGGAGCTTGGCTATTTTCTCAAACTCGAATTGCCGGGCGCCTTTTAGCAGAATGACTTCATCGTGAAGGGTTGAAGTGTCAAGCTCTTTTAAAAGCTGATCTGTGGAATCGTAACAGATCAATTCTTTGACGCCACTTTTTTCAAATACTTTTTTCTCTCGTGTGATAGACGGGCCTATGCCGATGAGGCGGTAGATATTGTTTTGCTTGAGCAGTTTGGCTACCTCGGTGTAGAGGTCCAGCTCGCTACGGCCGCTCTGGAGAATATCGGAGAGTATGATCGTCTTCTTTGGGTGCTGATTTTGCTGACGGAGGAAGTCTATGGCAATGCGCAGTGATTCAAAATCGGAGTTGTAGCTATCATTGATAAGGGAACAGTTGTTTATGGCGTCGCGCATCTCGAGGCGCATGGCGATACGCGTGAGTAGCCTCATGCGGGTGCGGAGGACCGAGAAATCTTTGCCCAAGACCAACAGTGCGCAGGCGCAGTGGATGGCGTTCTCTACAGAGGCTTTGTCTGCAAAAGGGATCTCGAAATCGAAATCCTGGCCTTTGTAGATGGCCGAAATATAGGAATGGTTATTCTGCTGGAGGATGGATGTGACGCGCACATCTGCATCTGAGTGCTGCGACCAGGTGAATACGGGGATGGCATCCGCACCTTTGAGCGCATTGATCTCTGTGAGTGCCTGGTTGACCTCTGCCTGATCTTTACTATATATCAATCTGTCTGCTTTGGTAAAGAGAATGAGTTTCTCTTTCGCTTTGTGCTTGAGGTTGAGAAATCCGGCGTTATGGGCTTCTCCGATATTGGACAAGATGCCAATAGTTGGTTTAATGATCTTCTCCAGCTTTTCCATCTCACTGCTCTCAGAGATGCCGGCTTCGATGATGGCGAGGTTATTATCCGCGCTCATTTGCCAGAGGGAAAGTGGAACGCCTATCTGCGAGTTGAAGCTCTTAGGGCTGCGCACGATATTGTAATCCTCATTGAGCAGCTGGTAGAGCCATTCCTTGATGATGGTCTTGCCATTGCTGCCGGTGATGCCGATGAGGGGATAGTTGAATTTTTTTCGATGATAGCCGGCGAGCTTTTGCAAAGCGGCTATAGTATCTTTGACGATGATGAAATTGACCTTTGGATATTTGTCTATCCATTCAGCTTTTGTGATCACGAAATTGGCGATGCCTTTGTCGATCAGATCATCTATGAACTGGTGGCCGTCCTGCCTGCTGCCAGGTAGCGCAAAGAATAGGCTTGCTGCTGGCTGTTGGAGTTTGCGGCTATCGAGAAGGAGGTGTTGTATCACAACCTCTTCGCCGGCACCTGCGTGAAGCTTGCCGCCAGCGGCCTGTGCTATTTCTTTTATGGGATAACCTTTGTTCATCAATAAGGCTTCGGGGTAGAAGCTAAAATTATTTAAAAGAGGATGCAATTTATCAAAAAAGGAGGCATTGCCCTGCGCTGTGGAAAGAATCAGATACTAAAAACTGATATTTACGATTAGAGTCTGTCTATGAGGAACGCTTTTTTCACTTTTTTGTTTTTCTCTCTATCAATGTGTGCCACGGGTCAGAGGATTCCGCGCACTCACAGGCACGTTCCGTTTTTCTATACTTTCTCTCCCAAGGCGCTTTCTAAGCAGTTGACGCGCGGTCTCGACGGTGATAGTGCGAAGGTAGGTGCAATTCATAGCTGGATGACCTATCACATCCGGTATGATGTCAAACGAGCGCTCAAATATGACCTCAGACAGCAGCCGGTAAAAAAGACACTTCGGACAAGAAAGGCGATCTGTACGGGATACGCGGATCTATTTACCGAACTATGCAAGCATGCCGGTGTGCGCGCCGTGAAGGTGGCGGGATACACCAAGAACATAGATGTAGACATCGTTGATACATTCTATCTCGATGATCATATGTGGAATGAGGTAATGATAAATGGGCAATGGCGACCTATAGATGTGACGTGGGACGCCGGATATGTGGCGGATTATATAACTTTTAACTTCCTGGGATTGGTGACTGTAATATATAAGCCTCACTTCGTGCGTGATCCCACAGACCGCTACTACCTGATCGCATCGGATATTTTTGTCTGGGACCACCTGCCCGCTAACCCTAACTGGCAGCTAATGAGTCCACCAGTATCTATAGGAGAGTGGGCGAGAGACAGCAGCTTCTACTACAAGATGAGATGGGTAGATGGACGATATGACAGCCACCGCCATGATGAGTCTTATGGCTTGCGCTATCTCGGTATGACGGAGGATGACAAAATCATCGAAGATGGCCAGCAAACCTATGCTTACAACCGGAATAACCAACTGCATATAGCAGAGGCCTGGCAAGTAAAAGCCCGGCAGGTATCGAATGAAATGAAAAGAGGCATCATCGATACTGCGCATGAGATAGCTCTCTGCGATACGGTGATCAGGCGGACGGGATATGCGATAGCCCATGACGATAGCAATACGCTACTCATAAGAAAGGAGCAAGCCGAGAGGTCTGCATGGAATGATCAGAAGAAGACCATATTTAATAGCTATATCAACCAGATGAAAAGTGAAACGCGGAGGATCATCATCAGGCTGGCATCATGCGAGAAGCGCAGCAAGGCGGTGATAAGATCCTGCAGCAAGGCTATATCGGTGAATAATAAGAGGATGGGCAAAGTGGCCGGTGATATTTCTTTCTACGGCATACGTTCTGCACATCAGACCAGGCGGGCTGATTCAGCAGAAGCGATGCAAAAGATCATACTGTGGCAAGACTCACTGAAGAAAGCGCAAACACTCCTGCAATGGGACAATGCTTCTGTAGACAGCCTATATGCACAGGAAGCGGAAGGAAGTGAGGTATACGCCAGAGAGCAGCGGATAAGCAGAAGTAAAGCTATCGACATGAGTTTCACGAGGATCAATATGTTTGATGACTTAGACAATGAGATCAGGAAATCGCTGTCTGAACTGCAGAGCCAAAAGGCGAAGGCCGATACGAGTTTATTTCTGAATCATAGCCTGCTGGCCGATACCATATATACGGTCATGCGCAAATACAGGCTGGACTCCAAAGACCAATACCTGCTATCGCGATCTATGGCAGGTGATATAAAAAAGCTGAAAACCGCGAACGTAGACCCTGCTGAAGCTGAACGACTATACCGTGCTAATACAGATACCTTGCTTAAACGACTAACCCTATCAAATGCACTGCTGACTGAGTGGCAAAAGCGGGCCCACGGGATAAGGATATACGCTAAGTACCAACGGAGGCAAACGCGTAAAGAATGGAAGGCGCTTAGCTTTAATAAATATGTAGAATATATGAATTGGCGTATCCGGCAGAGACAGATAAACCGTAAGGCAACAGCCTATATCAGGCCGGGTAATGGCCAGAAAGCATACGCGCTAATGCTGCAGCGAAAGGCGGAGAGGTATAAGAAAAGATTGACTCATCAATGATTTTGCGGTATTTGGAATTTTGACAGGAAACTCAATTATCTTTGATCAACAGATCAAGAATACCAAGCAATGAGCCTCCTCAGGGATAGAATAAACAGGAACAGGAATAATGTAGACATCGGCCTCGACCATGGTGCGCAGGCTGGCCGTCAGCGTACAGTGAACCTGGATGGGTCATATAATATCAAAAAGATAACCGGCGAACGGATAGACTTCGATTTATACCACTGGCTGATCACGACCTCGTGGAATAAATACTGGCTCACGGTATTCCTGTTTTATGGATTTGTCAATTTTATTTTTGCGGTGTTCTTCTACCTGGCCGGACCGCAGAATATAGCGGGCATATCCCCTACAGATAATATCAACGATTTCATGCAGTGCTTTTTCTTCTCGAACCAGACCTTCACTACGGTGGGATATGGCGGTATGCACCCTACGGGACTATTCAGCAGCTGGCTGGCGTCGATGGAGGCATTTATCGGGTTGATGAGTTTCGCGCTGGCTACGGGCACCCTGTACGGGAGATTTTCGAAACCAAAACCGAATTTAAAATTCAGCAGGAATATGATCATCGCGCCGGTGGGCGAAGTGACCGGACTGCAATTTCAGCTGGCAAATCAGCGTGCGTCGAATATCATGGACCTGGAGGCAACGGTCAACTTTAGTTGGGTAGATAACACCGAAGGCGACCAACTACGCCGCTTCAAACAGCTCAACCTGGAGTTGTCCAAGATCGCGATGTTCCCGCTGAGCTGGACGATCAATCACATCATAGATGAGCAAAGCCCGCTATATGGCATGACTGAAGAGGAGATGAAGAGAGACGAGATAGAGATATTTGTTTCGCTGCGCGGATTTGACGAGACCTACGCGCAGACTATCTATATACGCATGTCCTATACCTGGAAGGACCTGATCTATGGCGCGAAGTTCCAAAAACCGTTTTATGTGGGGCCAGATGGCAAGGTGGTGATGGATCTGCGCAAAGTGGGTAGCTATGATCTGGCAGAGTTGCCGAAGAAGACGATAGAGATCGGCGGCGGCCATGCCCCGTTTGAGATAGAGGGGGAGATGCTGGATCTGTGAGAGATCGGTGGGGACCCCGCTCCTTGACAAGGTATCTCAACATAAGGGATAGCGGTATTATTGCTTCTGCATTACCTCCAAACCTCCTAAAGGAGGCTTAAATACATTGCACAGGTGCTCAACAAAAGCAACTCAACTTATCAGGGCTTAATACTTTTAGGATGGCATCGCTAGTTTTTGATGACAGATTGCTTCCCAATTTCATCATTCTATTTGGAGGAAGAAATTTGCCGCAATGACGGCCGGCTTTTAGAATAGGCTCAGTATTTCGAGTAATGAATCCCTATTTATGAGGTGATAAACATGCATGCCCAATGCAGCAGCGGCTTCTGTGTTTTCTGATTTATCATCGATGAATAGAGTGTGAGCGGGATCAAGCCCGGCGTTAGTAATGACTGCCTGATATATTTCTGTTTCTGGTTTGCGGAGGCCCATCTCGTGGGAATAATATGCGTGATCAAAATAGCTGCGCATATCCACGCCGAAAGCGGCCGTCATATAGTTGTCGATGCCCTCCAGATGAAGGGCGTTGATATTGCTTAGGGCATATATCTTGTACTTAATTCTGAGCCGTTGGAGTAATTCAAATTTCTGTGAAGGATAGCTGACGAGGATGGAGTTCCAGGCGTGAACTATTTCCTCATCGGAGATGCCTTCTGCGAGATATTTGCGAAGCGTATTGTGAAAGCCGGGTACGGTTATTTTTCCTTTCTCGAAGAGATCGAAGAAGCTCTCCTGATGAGTGTAATTTATGATCTCCCTGAAATCGTATTTGGCGATCTTCTTAAACTCTGCGACCATGACGTCGTAATCAATATCAATAAGCACATTGCCGATGTCAAAGATGATGGCGCGGATGCCGGTGGGGTCGAGAGGCTGTGGCATGGGTGAATGCAAGTGAGATTAATACAGGTGGCTTAATATAAGTGGCGAGGTGACGTGGTGAAATTAATACAAGTGACTTTAATACAAATGACGTGGAGCGAAAAAACAAATGAAATGTAAACTACTTGTTACTTTTCTTTTTAACGATCGCCACCTTTTTAGGCGCCACAGCTTTTTTTGCTGATTTTTTGGCCACTGTTTCCTTTTTAGCAGACTTGTCTATCTGTGTGTCCTGCTGGTCTTTATTGTATGACTCCACGAGCTTGATGATCTCTTTGAGGTGTTTTTGTTTTTTGGCTTCGCGGCGTTTCTGGCTGTAGGCGGTATGATAGCGATGATTTTTGAGGAAGTTCAGCTGTATGGAGTTCCACACTTTTTCGTCTTTCATATTCATGTAGACCTTGAGTTCATCGAAGAGTGTCTTGGCGATATCGCGGAAGTCATCACGACCCAGATAATCGAGGTCTGCATCGCAGATGATGCGCTCGAGTTGTGTCTTTGGTGCCTGCGGTATCTTAGTGGCGAGGATCATACCTTCAATGATCTTGATACGTTTTTTGTCAAAGCCAAATCGCGGCAATACCTTTTGAGCTAATTTGCATCCGGCGTCCTCGTGATTTTTGTAATGAGTGATAAAGCCGGCATCATGAAACATGGTGGCTATCTTGAGCAGGTTGAGGTCTTCGTGCGAGATGTCTTCGCTTTTGGCTATCAGCATCGCGGCACCATATACATCACGCGTGTGGTGCAGTCCGTGGTAGAACAGGTCCTTAGGCAGCTTTTTGTCAAGGGTCTCGAGTATATATAACTCAGCACCTATATAATCCGGTTGATCTTTTTTCATGCGGTCATCATCTTATTTAAAGATAAATTATAATTGTTTATCTACAAAATACATATCAATATCGCCCTTGCCTTTTACATCCAGTTTCCCCCTATGCGTGCAAGAAAAGCGATCTTTGATAATATCATAGGTATCTCTGGAAATATTGACCTGATAGGCTTCCCCGTGCTGCTGCAAGCGCGCGGCTACATTGACCGTATCGCCCCAAATGTCATAGGCAAATTTGCGGCTGCCGACGACACCGGCGACGACAGGGCCCGTATGAATGCCGATGCGCACCTCAAAGCATGGCTTCCCCGCTTTCTCCCTTTCCTCTTTGAGACGAAGGACAGCTTTTTGAAATTGCAGCCCGAGCAGCACGACCTCCTCCGGGTTTGTTTTATTGGCGATAGGTACACCGCCTACGCAGACATATGCATCGCCGATGGTTTTGACCTTCTCCACTTTGGAATCACCTATGATCTGATCGAAGGTCTCAAAATAGGCATCGAGACTTGATACAAGATCTTCCGGAGAAAGTGTCTCGCATATCGCTGTGAAGTCCTTGATATCAGCAAAAAGGACTGTAGCGAGGGAATAGCTTTTGGCAGTCGTCTTGCCCTGCGATTTTAATTCTTCGACGACATCCTTTGGCAGGATATTTAGCAAGAGCTCTTCAGATTTTTTCTTTTCTTCTTCTATGAGCTTGTTCTTGACTGCAAGTATTTTATTCTGGCGGCGATTAGTAAAGTAGAGCAAGCCAACGCCGATCAATATCAGGCTCACCATGGCAAGCACGACCAACACCATCTGCGAGGCCTGCGCCTGTTGTTCGTTTTTTAGTTTCTGATTGTTCAGTTCAAGGTCCTTTAGGGACTGTTCCTGTTTGAGGAGCTTGATACTATCCTCCTGGTGTAGGAGCTGCTCTGTGGTCTTCTGCATGTCCGCCTGGCTCTGTGCGAGCTCCTGTTGGCTTTGTGCTGCTTCCTGGGATTTCTTTACAAGCTCTTCAGCAGATTTCTTTGCCTGCTCTTCGGACTTTTTTGCGAGTTCTTCTGATTTCTTTGCCTGCTCTTTTGATTGGTTTGCCTCCTGCAGCGTTTTAGCGAGCTCAGCCTCTTTTTGCCGTTTCTGTTTATTGAGGTCGTCGATCTGCTTCATATTGCCCTCGGCATGCTGTTCCTGCAGGTATTTGATCTCTTCCTGCTGCTGCTTGAGGTCGTTCTTTATTTTTTTGAGTTGCTCCTCTTTCGTTTGGCCCAGACAGAATAATGGGATAAGAAAGGCAAGGATGACGAAAGATCTTTTGAACGATGAGTTCATTTTACTGATTTATTTTGGGCAATAAAGCATTATGGTTTCGATGAATTGAAATTAGCAAATCTCCCGTCACAGACAAAGAGACTTCACCCATGTACCTTCAGCATCTTCTTTCTACCCAAACAGAGGGAAGAATCTATTACTTGTAAATCAGGATTTTAAATGAATAAAAGGAAAATGAAAAAGGAGTGAGGCGGATATCCCCAGAGAGCAGGGATAATTAATTATTAAAAGATAATCAGATAACGGCATAGGTTGTGCGCTGTATCCAGCCCACTTTGCCATCGGAGAGGCGGACCTTGGACCATTCGCCGACCTTGTCGAGGATATTCATTTTGATACCCTCATGTACCATGTATAGATCGGTGCCAGAAGCATCCGGCGCACTCTTGATATAGGCATTAGCAGTCATAAGGATGGCCTGGTCCGCGCCATACTCGGCCTGTGTCTGCGTGTAGGAAAGCGTACCAAAAAAGACGGCAAACAAAAGCATGACCAGACCTAAATAAAAACCTGTACGCCTGAAGATGGTAACAAACAGATAGACCGCAAAGCATATCAGCGCCAACCATACGAATGCTATCGAAACAACTGCCCATGAGTGCGAAGACCGCGAAGCTATGAAGCGCTCCCATTTCTCTACAACGGAGAGGCGCGGTACAGGGATGAGGCGATCTACGGTTTTGAGATTGGCGAGTTTGAGGTTGTAACGGATGTCCTCATCGGACGGGGCCAATTTGTGGGCCTTTTCATAGTTTAAAACGGATAGGCCGATCTGGTCTTTCTTGTAATACGCATTACCGAGATCGTAATAAACCTCTGAGGTCTTGTAGCCCTGGTCAAGGAGCTTAGTATACGCCTCTAACGCGAGATCGTAGTTTTTGTTTTTGTAAGCAGTGTTGGCGACATCAAACAGCTGGACAGGAGACTCGGCGTGAACTGTGAGCCATGCACAAAAGACAAAGAGAACACAGACTATCAGACGGGATAATGAGCTCCTGAGTAACAACCAATATTTGCCTGTGACGGTTTTCATTTTATTTCATCTTCGAGATCTGCGATCAACTCTATAGCAACGTTATAGTTTTGCTTCATCTCATCGCCGGCTCCTATCGGAGAATATAATGCCAGCTCGCAGGTATGAATAAGCGATTTGAGCTTAATGATCGTTTCGGGCCTGACATTCTTTGCCAGGAGCTTCTCTTCCACATTTTCTTTGGACAGATGAGAGTGATCGATATTCAGCTTATCCCCGAGGTAGCCCCACATAGCACGGGACACCTCATCGTAGAATGCCTGCTTGTCGTTTTTAGCGAGGTGGCGGTCGGCAGTAGACAAACGCTTTTTAGCCAGCTTGGTCGCTCTTCTTCTTTTGGCACCGATCACATCTGATGCGAGGTCCTCTGTGCGGTGGCGAACAAAAAGCAAACCAACAAAGAGAAAAAACGGTGTCCCCATAAGGCCGACATACCCCATAGAACCGAAAAGGGGCTGGCGGGTTTTTTGCAGCTCAGCCTTAGTCTTGATAAATCGAATGTCTGAATGCAGGGCAGAGACGTCTTCTTTATTGACCATGGCTGATTGGCCCGCATTGGGATTTTGCGATGGAGCGCCTTTGATAGAGAGTGCAAACTCCGGAGAGGACTGGCTCATGTATTTACCGGCGGATGGGTCAAAGTATGAAAACGACGAACCAGGTATCTTGTACTCTCCGGGCTGATGAGGGATGATAAGATAATCATACTGTATGCTACCACTCATGCCGGCTGCGGTGTTTACTACCTCATCCTTCACCTTAGGATCAAAGGTCTCAAAACCATCAGGAAATTGCGGCTTAGGCAATTCGATCGTTTTGAGGTTACCGGTACCCGATATTTTGACTGTGTAGGTGAGAGCGTTGTCGGTCTTACCTTCTTTGGCAGATATTTTGACATCGTAGTTGAATTTTCCTACGGCGCCATTGTAGTCGGCTGGTTTGCCTGCCGAAGGTACCTCCTTGACGTTTATAGTGACATTATTGGTCGATGTTTTGAAAGGCACATTGGCGTACTGCTCACCCCAGAATGAACGGCCTACAGGAGCCTGTACGATCATATTGAGCTCAGCAGGTGTGATCTGGAGCGCACCGGAGCGCTGGGGGTAGAGATTGTATTGTATGAGTTCAGCAGCGTAGTACTGCTGTCCGTTGAATGTTTCTACGTGATGTTTGATCTCTTTGTTATTGACCACCTCCTGGCTCCAGAAGCCGTCAAATGTAGGAGATTTGGTCGGCGCTACCTGACCGATATTGAGTTTGAAGTATATCTTGATAGTAGCTGTGATGCGCTCGCCGATATATACATTGTTCTTGTCCGTTTCCATGCGAACGATGATATTATCGCGGATCGATTTGTCTACGTCGGCGTTGGTTTTCTGAGGTTGCTGCGATTGCTGCTGCATCATCTGTCGCTGTATCTGCTCAAAAGGATCATCGTCGCCAAAGGGGTCAGAGAAAGGGTCCCTGCGCTGCTGCTGTTGTGCCTGCTGCTGTACCGGGCCGGTGACGGTAATAGTGAGTTCGTTTGACTCCATGGTGACACCAGATATACCGGCTTTGGCTTTGCCAAACTTGAAGGTGCCCTCTTTCTTAGGACGCAGAATGTATGAGTAGGTGACAGACTGGCTGGCGCCGCCATTGCCTATCTGTATCTGGCTGGAATAGTTGGGTCCGCTGAGCACCTGGAAATCTCCCAATGAGGGCTGGAGGGTCTTGGCCTCGCCTCCTTCGATGATGTAGTTTACCTGAAAATTTTGATTGACGCCGACGGATTTGTGCGAGCAGGAGGCAGAGAACCTGACCTGCGCCTGTATAGCAGTGCATGACGCCACCAGCATGACGCATACGACAGCGATCTGACCCGCAGAGCGGGATAATATCAGGCGGACTTCTTTCATCAATGCAAAGTTGAGGTAAGGATAGCGAAAACCCAAGAGAGTAGGGGGCTTGTTAAGGTTTTTTTAGAAAGAATGGGAGATATGGACGGTAATCCCCACCCCCCCTGAAGGGGCTTAAACAGCCGGTACCTGTTAATTAGGTATTCTGAATAGCTCTGATTCTGTAGACACAAATTGCTTTTAAATTTCACCCTACTTATTTTCTCGGGAAAAATTTATCGTAATGACCATAGAATTTACCAATCCTTTTCGACTTTGGCATCGACTGGTTTGGCGTTTTTCTTTTGCATTTTTTCCTGGGCTTTTTGCTCTTCGGCTTTGAGGGCTTCGAGTAGTTTCTCTGCTTGCTCCTTTGTCAGCTTGGGCTGTTCGCCGTACTTCTTTGGCTTGTCTTTGTCTTCCTGACCCTGTTGGTCTTTATCTTTCTGGCCCTTGTCGTCTTTTTTGTCTTTGTCCTTCTGGTCTTTTTTCTGCTGGTCCTTATTGTCTTTTTTGTTCTTGTCGTTCTTGTTTTGCTGGTCCTGCTTTTGTTTTTCCCTTAGCTTCTCATTGGCGTAAGCGAGGTTGTATTTGGTGTCTTTGTCTGCCGGGTTTATTTTGAGGGCCTGCTTGTATGCCTCTACTGCTTTCTCGTATTCTTTTTTCCGGAGCTGGCAGTTGCCGGTGTTGTGATATGACTGGCCTTTGAGCTTAGGGTCGGTGAATGTCTTGGCAGCCAGCTCATACTGACTGATCGCGTCATCATAGCGTTCCTGTTGGTACATAGCGTCGCCCAGATTGAACATGGCCTCGGGGAAAGCGCTGTTCTTTTCCAGTGCTTTTTTGTAAGCAGCTTCCGCATCGGGATACTTACCCTTGTTGAAGAGCCTGTTGCCATCGCGGGTGAGGCTACGCTCCTCCTGAGCGGTCGCAAGTAGTGAGTAGCAAGTCGCAAGTATAAAGAGCAGATGACGTGGTGAGGTTAATACAGGTGATCTTAATATAAGTGACGGGGTGACGAGGTGACGAAGCGACACCCGGATCATGTTCTTTATGATATTTAAAAAAGTGCTCGTCATATCTTCAGCTTTTCGAAAAGTCGGCTCCGGCGCTCGCTGAGCATAAACTCTATGATCAAAAACAAGGCTGCTATAGCCAGGCAATATTGAAACTTGTCGTCGTATTCGGTAAAGACGGTCTCGTCGATCTCTTTGGTCGTGATGCCCCCCAGCTCCTTGAAAATAGCATCGATCTCTTCCTTGCCATTGCCAAGTACAAAGGACTTCCCATTTCCCTTAGCTGCATAATTGCGCATAGCCTCGATGTTCACCTTCGAGAGAACAATATTATTCTGGGCATCACGCTTGAAGTCTCCATTAGGCAGGGGGATGGGTGACCCTTTGTCCGTGCCTACCGCGATGGTAAAAACTTTGATCCCGTTTTTAGCGGCCGCCTCGAGGGCTTCTTCTACGCCAGGCTCATTATCCTCGCCGTCAGAGATGATGATGAGTGCTTTTGATTTGTTGTCGCCCTTTGCAAAGGATTCATTGGCGAGATCTATGGCCTCACCGATATTTGTACCCTGCGTCGGAACGCTCTCGGTGGTGACGGTTTTGAGATATAATTTGGCTGCGCTATAGTCTACCGAGAGAGGCATTTGCAGATATGCACGACCGGCAAAGACGACCATAGCGAAGCGGTCGTCTTTGAGCTGATCGACAAAGTTAGAGATAAAGTTCTTGGCTTTGGCGAGACGGTTTGGTTGCACATCCTGTGCGAGCATACTGCGCGATACATCGAGTGCGACGACCACGTCGATGCCGTTGCGTTTTACCTTCTCCTGTTTGGTGCCGATCTGCGGATTGGCGATAGCGATGATGAGGAAAGTATATGCGAAGGAGAGCAGGATGAATTTGATGATCTGTTTGCCATCAGATAGATCTGGGATGAGTTTATGAACGAGTGATGCGGTGCCAAATCGTGCTATACTCTTACTTTTCCACCTTTCATAAAAAATAAAAAGCAGTAGCATCGGCACGAGTGCCAGTAATGCAAAGAGATAATATAGATGCTCGAACCTAAACATTTATGGTATGCTTCTAAGTAAGGTGTAACGTAAAATCCACTCGATCAAAAGCAATGCAGCAGCAATGATCGCAAAGAGGTAGAACTTCTCCGTCTTATGCGAAAAGGCCGATACATTGATCTTGGTTTTTTCGAGTTTGTCTATTTTTTCAAAAATCTGCTTGAGGGATTTATTGTCTGTAGCGCGGAAATATTCTCCGCCTGTTTTGTTAGAGATATTTCTCAATAATGGTTCGTCTATCTGCACTTCTGCGTCAGCGAAGATCAGACCATTAGGGCCCATAGCTACGGGGGTGTATGCTTCACCGTTGGTACCTACGCCGATAGTGTAGCAGCGGACGCCGTATTGTATAGCGATATCGGCAGACATGATGGGATCGATGATGCCGCGGTTATTGACACCGTCTGTCATAAGGATGACGACTTTGGTTTTCGATTCACTGTCCTTCAGGCGCTGTACGGAGGTAGAGAGGCCCATGCCGATAGCAGTGCCATCTTCGAGGATGCCGTTCCTGATCTCGTGGAGCTGGCTTTGTACGATAGTGTGGTCTATTGTGACGGGGCACTGCGTGAAGCTTTCGCCGGCAAAAATGACAAGCCCTATACGATCATGCGGACGACCCTCGACAAATTCTGTCGCTGTCTTTTTAGCCGCTTCGAGGCGGCAGGGTTTGAAATCCTGGGCGAGCATGGAGGTAGAGACGTCCATCGCGATCACAATATCTATGCCCTCTGTGGAGGATTTGCTTTCGTCAAAGGTGGTCTGTGGCCGGGCCAGTGCGACTATCAATGCGATAAGCGATAAAACCCGCAGGATCGGGATGTATTTTTTGAGTACACCTTTGAACGGGGATTTGAAACCCTGGAATGCCGAGGTATCGGAGAATGTTAGCGTGGCATATTGCCTGCGCTGCATGAAATACCACCAGATGCCAGACAGCACTACTACTACCGGTATAGACCAGAGTATCCAAAGATTGGCAAATGTGAGATGTGCGAAATTGAACATAAGGCCCCACCCTGCCCTCCCCTTCGGGGAGGGTTAATACAGAGTGCTATTTTCTTTTTTTATTGTTATTATTTGGTTTTGGTTTGTTGTTTGGTGTCTGCGGTTCTGCTACTAATAATTTGGTCTGGTCGATAAAGCTCAGGGCATTCTGCATGCTCTTCATATTCTCGTCAGGTGCAGGGCTCATCTTGGCAAACTTCACAAAGTCTGCCAGGCGAAGTGTCTCCATGAGTTTCGCTGCAGCATCCATTTTGATCTCCAGCCTGTCGAGCTCGGTCTGTATCTCTTCGGTGGTTGACTCGAGTGCATAGTAGTCATACCTGAACTCGAGATAGCTGCGCAGGATATCTGTAAGCCGCGAGTGATAGAGCTTTATCTGGTCTTTCTGCCAGAGCTTTTCGTCGTCGAGTTTTTTGAGCTCTTTATATGCCCAGATGTGCGCAGGGTCTTTAGGACGTGGACGTGCGGCTACCGGTTTCGGCTTTTTCCTGTAATGGAAGTACAGCAATATGCCTATAATGATCAGGGCGACAAACGCAAGCCCTCCGGCGATCCACCAATAGAATTCGCGGATCTGGTAAGGAACATTCAATGGAGCTTTGATAGGTTTGATAGGCTTGGTCGTATCTACGGGCACTGTGGTGACTATAAGCTCCCAGGCATTGGTGTAAGCAGTATCTACTACACCAGTTGATTTATTAAGGAAGTAAACTTTCAGCGGTTCGAAGATGTAACGGCCATCCTCATATGCCTGGATCGTGAGGTTCTGCGAGTAGATCGTGCTGCTGCCGATCTTTGCGGTGTCTATCTTGTCTTTCTTTACGATGGCGATCTTTCCGATAGTGTCTCCCGGGAATTTAGGAAAGTCGATGACGATGCCAGGCTGGGCATTGACGACGAGCTTCATATTGAGGTAGTCGCCGATCTCGATCTTAGACGAGTCACCGCGAAAGGTGGCAGATA
>JAOQAO010000028.1 GCA_025963485.1 Bacteroidota bacterium
CCCGAAAATGCCTCCAAAGAGCGCAAAGACATTCTCGAATCCCTCGGCGTGGAGATCATCTATACATCGCGGTTTGGCGGTACGGATGAAGCGCAGGAGGTCGCGGCCTACCTGGCCGCACAGCATCCGGACAAATACTTCTATGCCGACCAATACAAGAACGACGCCAACTGGAAGGCACACTACCACACCACAGCTGTCGAAATATATCGCGACCTGCCCGGCATTACACATTTTACATCCGGTTTAGGTACGACGGGCACATTCACCGGTACCGGCAGGCGCCTGAAAGAACTCAACAACAATATCCGGCTTATTGCTTTGCAGCCCGACTTCGCACTGCATGGCCTCGAAGGCTGGAAACATCTCGAAACAGCTGTAATACCCGGAATATATGATGACTCACTGGCCGATAAAATACTCGAAGTATCTACAGAGGCTTCGCACCAGATCATAAAAAGAGTAGCACAAACAGACGGCATCCTGCTCAGCCCTTCATCCGCCGCCAATCTCGCCGGAGCTATACAACTGGCCTCAAGCATAGAGGAAGGAACCATCGTCACCGTACTACCCGACAATGCTGATAAATACACTGAACTATTAAAACAAATACTATGAGCTTACACATCACACCCATCATCCGCGAGCAGATCATACACGATGCACTGAGTACATTCCCCAACGAGTGCTGCGGTTTTCTCTTTGGTATTGAGACCGGAGATAATAGAGCCATCACGGATATACAGGTAGTAAACAATGCCAAAACCGGTGACAAGCGCAGGAGATTTGAGATCACGCCGCATGACTATTTCCGCGCTGAGCGGTATGCAGAGGCAAACGCACTCCTCCTTTTGGGCATCTATCATTCGCATCCCAATCACCCATCTGTGCCTTCAGAACATGACAGAGTAGCCGCGCAGCCCTATTTCTCTTATGTGATCGTATCTGTGAGCAGAGGTGAATTTCGTACACTCCAATCATGGCGGCTGAATGACGACTCGCAGTTCGAAGAAGAAACAGTATTGCACCACGAATTTTCCCATCAATCATAAAACAACTACAACATGGCAACAGTGATCATCCCAACACCGCTTAGGAAATTTACCAATCAAAAAACAAGGCTAGAGGTCGATGGCGGCAATGTGAAAGAAGCTATCGATGACCTGGCTCTTAATTTCCCGGACCTGAAAAAGCATCTGATAGATGACAATGGCAAGCTCAGGACCTTTGTAAATATTTTCGTCGGAGACGATGACATCCGTGACCTGCAAAATGAGAACACCCGGGTCAAATCAGAAAGCATATTAAGTATCATCCCCGCCATAGCCGGTGGCCTTTCATAAATCCCATTTACCCTATCCATAAAAAACCAAAAGCATATGAGCTATCAGGATATTACATTCAGCAAAGAAGAACTGGCGCGTTACAACCGCCACATTATTATCCCGCAGTTTGGCCTTGCGGCTCAGCAGAAATTGAAAGCGGCCAAAGTCCTCGTCGTAGGCTCCGGCGGCCTCGGCAGCCCGGTGCTGCTCTATCTGGCAGCCGCCGGCGTAGGCACGATCGGCATCGTAGATTTCGACGTAGTCGATGACAGCAATCTGCAGCGCCAGGTACTATTTGGAGTGACAGAGGTCGGCAAATCAAAAGTAGAGGCTGCAAAAAAGAGACTGGAGGACCTCAATCCATTCATCAATATCATTACCTACAATACACAACTCACTTCGCAAAACGCGCTTGAGATCATCAGCCAATATGATGTAGTGGCCGATGGCACCGATAATTTTCCTACGCGTTATCTCATCAATGACGCTTCCGTCATCGCGGGCAAGCCAAATGTCTATGCTTCGATATTCCAGTTCGAGGGACAAGTATCCGTATTCAACTATACCGATGCAAATGGTGTGACCGGCCCTCACTACCGCGACCTCTACCCTACTCCACCACCTCCAGGCCTCGTGCCCAATTGCGCCGAAGGCGGAGTACTCGGTGTGCTTCCCGGCATCATCGGCAGTCTGCAGGCAAATGAAGTGATCAAAGTGATCACGGGAATAGGAGAAACACTCAGCGGACGATTTTTTGTGTTTGACGCATTGACATTTGAGTCGCGCACGCTCAAAATAAAGAAACGTGAAAACACACCTGCCATCAACACGCTTATCGACTACGAGCAATTCTGCGGCGTGAAAGCTGTAGAGAAAAAGATCAAAGAGATATCAGTCGGGGAATTTCTCGAATGGCAGGAAAGCGGCGAGGATATCCAGGTCATAGACGTCCGCGAACCGGGTGAATACGAGCAGGTTAATATCGGCGCTTTACTGATACCACTTGGCACGGTTTCTGAAAGATCTAATGAAGTAAGCAGGGACAAAAAAGTAGTCGTGCACTGTAAGCTGGGTGGTCGTAGCGCAAAAGCTATCCGCGAACTGGAAGAAAAGTTTGGCTTCGAAAACCTATATAACCTCAAGGGAGGTATCACCGCCTACCTGCAGTACCAGGACGAAAAGACAACGGCCAATTAACATTCTATCAAAACAAAAAACATAATGTCATGAGCACATCACCGATCATAGGGCCAGACAGGCTAAATGAAAACGCCGTAAGGCTGGTAGCCGCACAGGTATTGCTATTTGCAGTACTTACGCTGATCACAGGATGGGCGGTCTTCCCCATTTACCTGACCATAGATTTTTTCCTAAGGGCCTTTACGAAGGTCAAGCCTCCATTTGCATTGATCGCACAGCGGCTGGCTAAATTGCTGAAACTGGAGGTCAAACCGATTTACGCACCGCCCAAGAAATTTGCTGCAGGCATCGGCTTTGTCTTCTCGATCACCATCTCAGGATTATTTCTGGGATCACAACCGGAAGCTGCCAATATCCTCACTGGTGTCCTTGCAGTCTTTGCTACGTTAGAGTCTGTATTCTCGATATGTGCGGGATGCTATGTATATGACTGGATAGTCGCGCCGATACTCAACCGGTACAATCATCGCCACGCTTAAAACTATCTAAGGTTCTGCCTATTTATTATCTTTGGTGTCATGCCAAAAGAGAAATTGATCATACTACCTCCGGAAGAGATCGCACGCAGGCGTGCCCTGGAGTTTCTTGCGCTATCTCCTACGGAGAAATATGATGCGCTGATAAAGCTCATCGAGATCAGCAACGAAGTGAAAGAAGCAGGCAAAGCGTTGCGTAATAAAAAGCAGAATGAAAAGCATTGACATCATTGAAATATGGAGAGGTCTTCATGATAATGATGTAAAATACGTAACTGTGGGAGGGTTTGCTGTGAATTTCTATGGATATAGCCGCAATACCGGAGATATCGATATTTTGATAGAAGATAGCAGCGACAACCGGAAGAAGCTACGCAAAGCACTAAAAGATATCGGCCTGGGCGATTTCCCTCAAATTGAAACTACACAATTGATTCCTGGATGGACTGATTTTAGTATAGGGCCCGGACTAAGGCTGGATGTGATGACCTCGATCAAGGGTTTGGAGAAGGACGACTTCAAGGACTTATATGATTCTTCGGAATTGACTTCCATAAAAAATACCCCGGTCAGATTCATAGATTATAAAAATCTCATCTTAAATAAAAAGGCTACGGATAGACCCAAAGACCAGATAGACATAGAGGAGCTGGAGAAAATCAGAAAGTTGGAATCGGGAGAAGATCAGAATTTCAAATAAAAGTCCCTTGTCAGTCCTTTATATTGTCCGGTGAAAGTATTGTCCGTATTTTGTATCTGCAAGTGTGTTGTTATATAAGAAGTCTTTTCCCTTCTCAATTCTATCAAAGCCAGATAAGCACTTTTGCCAGTCACAGCGGTCACCTCTGTGCACTGCGTAATATGCAAGGGGCAAGCTAATGCCAGGCTTTTGAATATTGAAAGATTAAAAAGCGGCAAAACAATAAATGCTCTCCCTTCTGCCGCCAATAGTCTGTCGATACCTGCGACAAGGTCTTCATAAGTTATCGTGATACTATGTTTGGCAAAATTTTTCCTTTGGTCCAGTCCATTGGAGTCATCTATGAAGTACGGAGGATTGGAGATGATAACATCGTAAAGGCACTCCGTAGAAAAATCCTGCAGGGAAACGTGATAAACCGATAGTCGATTCTGCCATAGGCATGCATCAAAATTTTCTCCTGCCTGCAGACAAGCTGCTTCATCTATATCTATTGCATCAATATGCGCTTGTTGGTTTTTCTGCGCAAGCATCATAGCGAGCACGCCGGTACCGGTACCTATGTCGAGGATAGTATTTGCGCCTGTCACATCAGCCCACGCTCCCAATAGCACTCCATCCGTGTTGACCTTCATGGCACACTTATCCAGCATTACGGCAAACTGTTTGAATCTAAAGATCGGTTGTGAGGGCATGAGGGGATTACTTCACTCCGGCCATTTCCTTTACGTTCGCCATCTTCTTGAGTTCTTCGACCACGTAGTCGACCTCTTCCCTGGTGTTATGTTTGGAGAAAGAAAAGCGGACTGACTTGCGGTCCGCAGGAGCATTAATACCGGCAAGCACATGCGAACCAACCTCAGAGCCCGACGTGCAGGCGCTGCCGCCAGAGGCATATATACCTGCGATATCCAGATTGAATAATATCAGATCGGTCCTCGTATTAAGCGGCACAGAGACGTTCAACACTTTGTAATGGCATCGGTCATCCGTATAGCCGTTATACGACACATCTTTCAGCTCATGATCGAGCTTGTCTTTCATATATTGCTTGAGCTCTGTGATATACTGCCGGGTAGTATCCATATTGGCAAGGGCCAGTTCAAGCGCCTTGCCCAGGCCGACTATACCGTAGAGGTTCTCTGTACCGCCGCGCATATTGCGCTCCTGTGAGCCGCCATCGATGAATGGTGATATCTGCACGGACGAATTGATATACACAAAACCAACTCCCTTTGGCCCATGAAACTTATGACCTGATCCACTCAGGAAATCCACCTTTAGTTTCTGCACATCAAAGGGGAAATAGCCGATGGTCTGCACCGTATCAGTATGAAAGTAAGCACCATATTGCTGGCACAGCGCGCTCACTTTCTCCAGGTCGAGCAGCGTGCCGATCTCATTATTGGAGTGCATGAGGGTGACGAGCGTTTTCTCATCTGATTCTTTGAGCAGCGTTTCCAGATGATCGTAGTCCACCTCGCCATAGTGCCCAATGCGAACCATATCCACTTTAATTCCTTCCCGCGCCTCCATATCCACAGAGTGCAGGACGCAGTGATGTTCGATAGGTGATGAGATGATCCTTTTTACACCCAGATTTTTGACCGCCTGTTTGATCACCATATTATTTGACTCGGTACCGCATGAGGTGAAAAACACCTCCGCCGTCGAAGCATTAATTCCCCCTGCCACTATTTTACGCGCTTTCTCGATCGCAGCCCTTGACTTGCGGCCATAGCTATGTATCGAGGATGGATTGCCGAAATTGTCGGTAAGGAATGGCATCATCTCATCCAGTGCTTCCTTAGCGAGAGGGGTGGTAGCCGCGTTATCGAGATATACTTTCATATTATAGACTTTATAGAAACCTAAATTTGGCTCAGTATCAATGAAATACATTCCAAAAATCAGATTTCACTTCCGAAAGTTAGAAAAATAAGTACAAAACAAAATCTGCGCCATGTGCAGAAGATGTATGCGATGCAAAGCCCCATTCGGGGAGCTTGTCAGACGCGTTTTAGTTTTGGCATGACTTTTTGTATTTTTAAGGATATAAAACATCACATGAAGAAGTATTTTGCCATAATAGCTATTGTTGCTATCTCCCTTTGCTCATTCAAATGGGAAAAGCCGGCGGCTCCTGCGGAAAATGGTCACATCAAATGGCTCACATGGGCTGAGGCACAGGCTGCTCAGAAAAAAGCCCCTAAGAAGATCTTCGTCGATGTATACACTGATTGGTGTGGCTGGTGCAAGCGCATGGATGCGACTACTTTTGAAAATCCAGCTATTGCG
The DNA here is from genome assembly GCA_025963485.1 of Bacteroidota bacterium. GTDB lineage: Bacteria > Bacteroidota > Bacteroidia > Chitinophagales > LD1 > UBA1941. The sequence continues at coordinate 6,000 of JAOQAO010000028.1, forward strand.
AAATACATGAGCGAAAATTTTTACTGTGTAAAGTTTAATGCCGAGACCAAAGAGGAGATCATCTTTAAGGGGCAAAAATATGGCAACGATGGCCGCACTAATTCCCTGGCTACTTTTTTACTTCAAAACAGAATGAGTTATCCCACTACCGTCTACTTAGACGAAGAGCTTAATCTACTAAGCGTGGTTCCGGGTTACCTGGATCCTAAAGCTGCCGAGCCTGTGCTATCTTATTTTGGCACCAATAGTTATAAGACGACTGCATGGGAGGATTATCAGAAGAACTTCAAAGGTTCGCTCTAATATCATGAAGTGGTATCACTACATCGCGGCATTTTTCGCAGGCGTTTTTCTTTGCAATGGCATTCCTCATTTTGTCAATGGCGTCTCCGGCAATGCTTTCCCTAGTCCGTTTGCCAATCCGCCGGGTCGAGGCCTGTCTCCTGCATTTATGAATGTAGGCTGGGGTTTCACCAACCTGCTCGTCGGTTACATACTATATAAAGTATCAAAAGTATCCTGGGAATATAAACTGGGCCTTGCCGTTTTCTCCATCGGAGTGCTCATCATGGGCGTCGTGATCGGCAACTACTTTTCAAGTAAGATGGTCTACTAGTCCCTCGCACAGATCTTCACGAAGTCGCAGTATTTGCACCGCTCTCTATCCTCCGTCTTGGTAAAAGGCACTGACTCGCTCACCATTTCCAAAAGTATCTCATTTAATATCCCTTCAAACTCATCGAGCGTAGCATCAGATAAAATATCAGACTTATCTTTTTGAAGTGGTTCATATTTCCCCTCGGCATGCCGCAGCCAATATATACCGGAGCGCATACCATTGGGCTGTTTGCCATGTACCGAGCGGTACAGCCATGCATACATCATGAGTTGAAAGGCCTTGCTATACTCCGGTGAGGTTTTCAATTCAGGCAGGTTATCTATTTTGATCTTGCCCTTTTTTGAGTCGCCCGTTTTGTAGTCTGCGATATTAACTACTCCTTCTATTTTATCGACACGATCGGTAAGCCCCTTGATGATAATTTCAAATCCGCTCTTTTCCAAAGTGACCTTCATCTCCTGCTCCAATAATATGACGATTCCTGTCTTCCCCTCAGCTTCCAACTCCTGTACACGCTTCATTTCATTCCTGAGGAAATTGATCACAAGGCTCGTACAGACATTATACAGCAGGTAGTTTTTGCCCTGCTGAAGCGATTGCACCTCAAATCTTTCCTTCAGAAACTCCCGGATCAAACTTCCTACCTTATCCGTATTGGCAATAGCCTGTTTGAGGAAATCGACGGTCAGCGGCTTATTCAGTGTATCCTTATAAATATGCTCCAGCGCATAATGCACCGCCGAACCGATGGTGCTCGCCTCCATATCCTCCTCTATCTCATCCTGCTCACGGAGCGCCAGTATATTTTTGAAATAGAACTGTAAGGTACAATTGATATAACTATTGAGCGCCGTCGGCGAAAGACCTTTTTGGGAGAGATACTTTTTGAGTATCTGTTTTACACCTTCATTCTTCTGAATGATAATGGGCCGTTCTGCCTGTCTCATTTCCGCACCCAGCACAAAATTTCGTTCGCGCATTTGGATGTTAGTCTTGTCCTTTAGTTCATGCTGCATCTGCAGGATGAAGCGGCTTTTCTCTCCTCCGCCCAGCAGATCGCTTTCCGTATTGTAGACCAGGTAAACATTTTCTGCACGTTGCATGAGCCTATAGAAAAGGTAAGCAGCGATCGCATCGCGTTCTTTGTGCGTAGACATATTGCCCTTGCGCAGGTCATAAGGAAAAAACGTCTGCGATGTTTTGCCGGAAGGCAATATGCCTTCATTCATCGACAGGATGATCACATTTTTATAATCCAGGCATCGCGTCTCCAGTATACCCATCACCTGGAGGCCATCAGCCTTATCACTTTCAAAAGGAAGGCGTGTGCCCTTGATCTCATTCTCTATCAGCTTCTGTAGTGACTTGATATCCCACACCGGCTCAAACTCTGACAGCTGCTCTTGCAGGTCCAGCAGCACTTTTTTCAGCCAAAACAAGACCTCTATGTCGGTTGCCACATTAGCCTCGCCTATAGTGATGAAGCGCTCATAGAGCATATCAATGATGGCGGTCAGGTGCGATATATATCCACCGATAGACCCGGTCTTATCAAAAAGGATATTGATAATATCCGTGTCATCCCTGAACCAATCGAACAGCTCGTCTTTTGTAATGGTGATCTTATTATTTGCTCGGATGTATCGGATTGCCTCGGGCAGGCTATCGCTATTTTTTGATAAAAGCTTGAAATAAGTATGCTGCAAAAGCGTGATCACATCGCGATGGTAAAAACGCTGCGCACCCTGCGAAGAAACTGACGAATTATTCTGCAGGTCGCTGATATGCCGCATAAAGTCAGTTAGCTGCATATGCGACAATGGAAGCCCCATCGTAATATTCACCGTATCTACAGAGTCCGGTAGTGAAGCCATCAGCGGTTGCAACAGCTTCTCATCGAGCAGCACGACCACTGTGTCTTTCAGGTTCTCAGGTGTTACTTTCAGGTGATTTTGCAGGATGTCTCCTGTGAGCTTCGCCTGGCCTATATTTCTAGCCACACCTATAATATCGATCTGCTTCGGCGTCTCCAGCATATAAGGCTGCTCCCATTTGAAAGCTTTGATCTTCCATGACTTCTTATACTCCCTGAAGAAATATCCCGCCTCTTGTCTGCTGTCATTGAGATAGTAGGTATCTGCATCTACGAGAAATTCAGCGTCATTCGTATCCAGTAAATAAGCTATGACCTTTTGCTCCGATTTGGCCAGGCCGGAGAAGCCGACGAAATATATTTTGCTGTACTTATTCAGGTCCTGCTGATGTATGCTTTCGGCCACATCGCGATAGATCATGCCGTTGTAGGCCTTATTAGAAGCTCCAAGTACTTCCTGCAATTTGAAATAGCATTGGCGAAAGATGTCCCAGAAGTCTTTATAGTTCTTGGAGTACTCCGTTAGTGTCTCCTCATCTTCCAGAAAAGTATTGAGCGACTTGATGTCATACAAGTCCTTGAAAAATTGCTTCGCCCTGACCAGCTGCATATCGACCTCATCAAAGTCCGCCAGCATTGTGTAGGCAGTCGGGATGAACGTCTCAAAATCATCTATTCCGCCGACCTCCTTGTAAACCTTAAAAAGGATATTGATCAGCTCTATATTTTGCGCTAGTGCCTTTTTAGAAAGGCCATGCACCCATTTCTCCATCGTGATGAGGTGCGGCATCAGTGCATCCTGCGGCAGATTCGCACGAAACTCCCGCACAGCAAAATAGGCTGCACGATTATTGGGAAAGCACAGCAATACTTTCTGCAGGTCACCTGGATGGCCGCCGCGTACATATTCTCCCACTTGTGTCAGAAAGTTCTTCATCCCATTTCTTGTGCCTCTCTATCCCATAGCTTCTCATCAGATAGCTTGATATGAAGCAGCTTTTGTTTTGTATTGGTCACTCCGCTATAGGTAAATTCATTGATCGCTTTTCGGACTTTCGTCTGGTCCTTCACTGTATTATCCTCACCAAACTCATACGGCATAAATCCATCCCATCTACCTATGTCCTTTAGGAATTTCACAAGCAGCGCCGTGATACTATTCAATCGCTCCGGTTCATTATCCGGTTTCTCCGAGATCAGGTATAGCCTGTCCTCGGGGCGCGTCGTAGCCACATAGAGCAGGTTTATCATATCGAGGAGTGAGTCAGACATTTCTTTAGTATAGAGATGGCCGTAAGCAGTCGCTTCCAGATCGGCCTGTACAGGCAGCGGAAATACATTCACATTCTCCACAAAGTCCTCTGCCAATTCCGCCCACAGGTATTTCTTCGTATTCCGCAGTTTGAAATCCGCATCAGGTATGATCACCACCGGATATTG
>JAOQAO010000178.1 GCA_025963485.1 Bacteroidota bacterium
GGACTCCTCAGAATTGACCATTCACCAGTGGGATGCTTATGAGTTAAACGGAGACAAGGATAGCATTGAGGCACTTGATTCACTCATCAACTATCTTGACAGAAATAATCAAAGCAAGATCATCACTAAAACACAACTACTCATTGCACCGGGTTATACATGGAAAATTGTCAATGAACTGATCACCAACTTTCACCAGCCGGATAGTACACTGTTGCTGCTTGTCGCTGCGCTGATAGGTAATGATTGGAGGAAGGTTTATGACTATGCACTGACGCATGATTTCCGCTTCCTCAGCTATGGAGATGGTTGTTATCTATCTAATGGATAATTGACAATTTACAATTGATAACGACATACAAATTTATTACGCTGTCCATTATACATTATCAATTATCAATTAAAATATAGCGCGGATCTCAGCCCTTCCCGTATGCACCGATTTATCACTTCCAGTCTGCCGTCCATCATAGCTTAGCAGCAGTTGTATCGACTGTGATAACCGCTGTTCAAAACTTACATTCCAGACAAAGTTATTGCCATTCTTCAGTCCCTCCAGCATGGCGTATTGGGCTTGTTCGTTGACATAAGCCTTGTCGCTATATCCGATGGCGGAATAGGTGATCTTGGCTCCTACTGTTGTCTTATTGTGGCGGTTGTATTTGAAATCAAGTCCCACATTATTGATCACGGCAAACTGGCCGCCGTAATCGGGAATGGTATTTTGTTTAAAGCCGTAATAATAAGAGGTCGCTATCCTTATCGAACTTTGGAATAAGTAACTGAGTTCAGAATTGACCTCATTATATGTCACATTATATTGCTGGGTTTTGTAGAAGTCCGATTCATTGCCCTTGATACCATTGGTATACGTTGATTGTATATTGAGCTGTTTATAGATATTCCATCTTACTGTGGCTCCCTGCGTTTGCGTGAGCCTGTTCTCTATCCCCGCAGTGAGCAGTGTCCTGCTTCGCGAATAATTGAAATCTATTTGCCCGCTTAACTTTGCGCTGAGCCGATTTATATACAGGGAGTTCCGGCTGTTCATCGTCAGGGACACGATGCTTGTGTCCATTTTTTGCGTAGGGAAAGGATTGAAATAATTGCCCGTGCTTACGTCCTTGCCTGCGTATATCTTTTTAGTGAGCTGGATACTGGAGAAAAGCGAAAGCTTTGATATCACCTTACCAAAACCCTTAGGATTTTTGAGCAACGCAGCCGGATTGATGTTGACCACTTCATTGAATGTGCTGCTATTGATCGCGTAGAACTCGGGCGTGGTAGTAAAGGTACGTATGTAGGACGTATCCGTCTTGTATGTCGCGGGAACGAAGTCGGACAACTGTTTAGGCTTGCTGACATCGGTTCCTATCCAGATATAGTCGCCGGTATTGGTTGGCGAGACCAGGTAAACGAGTTGTATCTTCTGCTCACGCCCCGCTCCTATCTCGTAGAGCGTAGATGACCGGATCATCCCCTTCAACAGGGCAAATGTATAATCAACTCTGCCCAGGTAATAGTTCTTCAGGTCCTCTGAGGCTTTGGCAGAGTCGCGCTCGTCCAGGTGGCGATAGGTCATGGTCCAGTTGAGTGTTTGATTTTTGATAGAAACCACGCTGCCTGTGAAATTGACCGTGTGCGCTATTTTCTCCACCTGATCAAATTTATTAGGCTTGGCCGGATGCTCCATGCGCAGCAGGTATTCCAGTTTGAATTGATTTTTGGTAGTATCAGATGAACCTATGAAGTAGCTGTAGTTTTGCCAGATATGGCTGAGGGTTGTATTGAGTGTATCGGTCAGTTTATCGCGGTAGATATTGATCTCATTGTCAAAAGTAATTCCTGTCTTTATACCTCTCAGCGCCTTAAACCTGTAAGCAAATTCTCCCCGAGGCCGGATGAAATCAGAATTGCCGACATTGGCATTTGAGTGCAAATAACTACCGCTGAAATTGACGCTAAAGTTTTTCTTTGAAAACTGCCCGGCTATGAAATTCTCGTAGCCTTTATAGACCGTATCCTGTATGAAAGTCCGAAAGCGATACGTAATGCTGCCCAGATTGGCAAAGGTATAGGTCGCACCGAGCGACGCGATATGCTCATTGTATGTCACATTGGTAGGCGTATTGAGGTTGAAGTCACGGGCAAACTCGACATTCCTGTATCGCTCTATCGGCGTGAACCTGTTTTGAGAGAACTCATAATTAGCCTCAATGTTGAGCTTCTCCTTCATCTTACCGGAGTCGGATTTAGTGATGATCTCTCCGTTATAGCTCACTTTGCCAGCGGCACCGAGATCATTTTTTTTGTCTTTCGAGGAAAAGAGGTTCACATTATTATTGCTCAATGCAGCCTCTGCTGTAATGACATTTCCCTTACTGATCGTATAGCTCGTACCAAGCGTATACATTTGATGCATCTGCGGCGTGACGAGCTTTACGATGGGCAGGTACTGCCCTGTAGGTACGAGTATAGTATCTGTAGCACGAATACTCAGCAGCGGAGTAGAGTAGATAAAGACACGGCCATTTGCGGTATTTTGGGCAGCCAGGTATTTACCATTACCCAGGCCTACATCGGCGAAAGTGATAGAATACCTCGCCTTGTTAGAGTCGACACTATACACATAAAACGTATCCGGGAAGAATCTCCCACCCACTATATAACCCGTATCGTGCCTTTCGTATAGTATCCTATTGATATCAAAGGCCACAGTATCTATACCCGGATAGAAAGCCTTGTCAATACTATCTCCCAGTGAGGCCAGGAACTTTTTCTTATTGTCATCAAGACTCTGCTGCTGGCTTTGATTTTTGCTATCCTGCTCCGTGTACAGGTCAAAGAATGTGTTTGCTTTCTTATTAGCCGAGGTCCAGTCCAGCCGGGCATCTATCATCGTGCGCTGGTAGCTTCGCTCAGAGTACTGGAACTCTACAACTATCCGCAGATCGGCAGTGATAATGCGTTTAGGCATGAAAGTTACTGTACCCAAATTGTAATCGATGACGTAGTCCTGCGTAGCTCCGCGGGTGAGCTTTTGGCCATTGATATACACCGCCTCCGAATTAGCGAGGATGATGAGATAGGTCTCGCCATTTGAACCTACCAGTTTATACGGTCCCTGATTGCCTTCTGTGATGGCGAGCGTGTTGCGGGCAAATTTCCCTTTGGATATACCGGCGGCTACGTGTGTTTTGAGCGTACCATATTGCTTAAACCCAAAGGATCCGTTATAGCCACCGCCTTGCGCCTTCTTTGTGTATTTCAAAAAGTAGTCCGGTGGGCTGAGCATATCAAAGTCCCCGACTATGACCGTATGGTTCCCTTTGCGCAGCTGGATGAATATCTTGTCAAACTCTTGTATCTGCTGCGTGTTCCCTTCGGGCTGTATGGGAATATTATTATCCGTGATAGCGGCAGTCACTTCGAGATCGCGGGCGAGCATGCCCTGGAGTTGGAGGTTGAAGGCGGAGTTGAGGATGACGCTCTGATTGCTCCCAAAGGACAAACCGCGGGAAAAATTACCATTGTAATCCAGCGAGCCGAAGTCAATAAGTTTGTCCGGTGCCACCTCGCTTGGTACATAGACCATCGGCGCGAGCGTATGATTCTGGTTTGCCTTGACATAGGCCTTATGGTCTTTATTGAAATATTTATTGGCAAAGGCATAGGGATAAGTGCGGAAAGAGGCCACCACCGAGTCACCCGCAGGCTTCTTTTTCCAGATCAGGAGCGATGAAAAAGGCAGGATGTCATAGTTGGATGTATCCAGTACCTGGCCGCTGGCTGTGCGCAGCAGTATGGTGTTGGGTATGAGGCTGAGGCTGTCGAGTTTGACGGTATCAGAGGCGAGGGTGATGTTTTTTGTCTTGATATTAGTGGCATACTGCGCCCTGACATTTACCAATATCAATGAAAATAAAATACATATGTAGATGCGCCTTGCCAAACCGATACCCTAAAACGGACTTTAGGGGTACAAATTACTAAAGTGGGGACAATAAAATGCAGGGATAGACGCCGGATATACACCCCGGACTGTTAAACAGCCTTATTTGGAAACACTTTGGGTAAAGCATTTGTATCAGGATAGATACAATTTGCTGTCGCCTGATGAGTCCTCACCCATCTGCCTTCGGCATCTTCCCTCTCCAAAGGAGAGGAAAGAACCTGCTGAGCGAATTATGAGTGCGTTATTTGAATACAACTATACTGCGAACAGCGAAGGGAGAAGACCTCATTATCTGGCATTGGCCAGCATATCTGTGGTCATTTTGGCGAGGTCGAAGTCGGGCTTCCAGCCCCAGTCTTGCTGTGCGTAGCTATCATCTATGCTTTGCGGCCATGATTCGGCTATGGACTGCCGGAAATCTGGCTTATACGTGATCTTAAAGTCAGGCATGTGCTTCACGATCTCGGCTGCGACATCCTTTGGGGCGAAACTCATGCCGGAGAAATTGTAGGCAGACCTGATGCGTATTTTATCTGCCGGAGCCTCCATCAGGGCTATAGTGCCGCGTATCGCATCCGGCATGTACATCATGGGCAGCGCGGTATCCTCTTTGAGGAAACACTCATAAGACTTCTTTTCATTGGCCTCAAAGTAGATATCTACAGCATAATCAGTCGTGCCACCACCTGCTTTGGTCTTATAGCTGATAAGGCCCGGGTAACGGATGCTGCGTATGTCGAGGCCCTTCTTCTGAAAGTAATAATCAGCCCACCTCTCTCCTGCTTGCTTGCTGATGCCGTAGATCGTATTGGGCTCCATGACGGTATATTGCGGCGTATTGACCTTTGGGGTGGTCGGCCCGAAGACAGCTATCGTAGACGGGAAAAACACTTTAGAGAGGTTATTCTCCATACTTACGTCGAGGATATTGCGAAGGCCCTTCATATTCACACGCCAGGCAAATTCCGGATTCTTCTCACCCGTAGCGGAGAGAATAGCAGCGAGATGGTATATCTGAGTGACCTTGTGCTTTTTGACCAGATCGTTGAGGCCCGGCCTGTGGAGCACATCGAGGCGCTCGAATGGGCCGTCTTGCAGTTCACCAGTAGCATCTTTGAGATCAGAGGCGATGACATTATTATATATTTTGCGCAATGCCAGAACGAGTTCAGTTCCTATCTGCCCGCAGGCTCCCGTCACGAGTACCGTATCACTTTGCATGGTTATTATAGTTGGTCCGCCAAAAGTAGAAATTTAATGATACTAGCCCTTGTTAAGTATGCTTAACGTGTTAATGCCTTGATAATAAAATGGAATAAGAGCGTTAGTAACCGTTAGCAAATGTGGATAGGGTAAGATAGGGCATTACCCAATAAATTTTATTTTTACCAGTACCAATCCAAAACACCAATGGCAAAAACAAAACCGGAAATCAAATCAAGAGCATCAAAAGTTCAGGCTTCATCGGCACCATCACCTATTATGAAGTTCCTGCCATATGTGGTGGCGATCCTGACATTCCTGGTGGTCACGCTGGTATTCTTCGGCCCTATGATCCTCGATGACAAGACATTACCACAGGGTGATATCAACCAATACGACGGCATGTCGAAAGAGGTCCGGGATTTCCGCGACAAGACCCATACAGAGGCTATGTGGACCAACTCTATGTTTGGCGGCATGCCAGCCTTTCAGATATCTACTGAGTATAAGGGCAACCTGATCCAATATGTAGAGAAAGGCCTCGGCCTCGGTCTTCCGGAGTTCACCGGATATATGTTTATAGCATGCCTCGGTTTTTACTTATTGCTGCTGGTGCTGGGCATCAATCCCTGGCTCGCGATAGCTGGGGCCATAGCCTACAGCCTGGCTACATACAATATCACACTCTATGAAGCAGGGCATAATACCAAGGTCCATGCTATCGCATTGCTGCCTTTCGTGGTCATGGGATTCGCGCTGCTGTGGCAGCGGCGATACCTGATCGGTGCGGGTGTAAGTGCTATTAGCTTCTCTATGCTGATCAGTGCTAATCACGTACAGATAGCTTATTACCTCTTCCTCACTCTGGTCATCGCAGGTGTGGTATTCCTTATATTTTCTTTCAAAGACAAAGACATCAAGCATTATATACTGGCATTCGGGATATTTGCCGCCTGCGGCGTGATAGGCGTGGCATCCAATCTCTCCCTGCTGTGGACCACCTATGAATATGGCAACTCCACTATCCGTGGCAAATCCGAACTGACCACTAATACCCAATCCAATGGCGGACTGGATCGCGAATATGCATTCGGCTGGAGCTATGGCAAGCTGGAGGCCTTTGACCTGATGATACCGAACTTCGTCGGTGGCTCTTCTAATCAGCTGATGGATGAAGACTCAAAGACCGTGCAGGCCATCCATGGCCAGACACGTGTACTTCCTGCCTACTGGGGCGATCAGCCATTCACCGGAGGAGAGTCTTATATGGGCGCACTCATCATATTCCTCTTTGTCCTGGGGTTGGTCATCGTGGATGGACCATTCAAGTGGTGGCTGGGTATAGCCACGGCTTTGTCGATCATGCTTTCCTTTGGGCACAATCTGTCCTGGTTCAATAATTTCATCTTCGACCACCTGCCGGGATACAATAAATTCCGGACGGTGACCATGTCGCTGATCATTTGCCAGCTCACCCTGCCGCTGCTTGCTATTCTTACCTTACAGAAAGTCCTGAATAAAGAAATACCCAAAGAACGGGTCCTTACTGGCCTTTATATAGCTACAGGTATTACCGGCGGGCTTTGCCTGATCTTTGCGGTATTCGGATCGGGGCTGCTTAGTTTCACTGGCGGGGGAGACAAACAGCTGCAACCGGAGCTTTTATCTTTTCTCAAAGAAGACCGTATATCCCTGATGAGGATGGATGCATTGCGTTCACTGTTCCTGATCGTGGTGGGAGCAGGTGTGGTGTGGGCAGTGATCCAGGAGAAACTCTCAAATACTATTGCCATCGCAGTGATCGTCGTGCTTTGCCTGTTTGATTATGTAGGAGTGGGCAAACGCTTTATCAATGGAGATAGTTTTACAGATGCTAAAAGCAAGGACATGCGCTTCACAGAGTCTCCGGCAGACCTGACCATATTACAGCAGGAAAAGTCATTGGACTACCGCGTGTATAATATGACGGTAAACACCTTCAACGATGCATCGACCTCTTATCATCACAAATCAATAGGCGGATACCATGCTGCCAAGCTGCGCAGGTACCAGGAACTGATCGAGAGCCAGATATCCAAAGGCAATATCGCAGTACTGAATATGCTCAATACCAAATGGGTGATACAAAAGGGAGCAGGAGGGCAACCGGCGGCAGCACAGAACCCAAGCGCTTGTGGCAATGCATGGTTCGTAGATAAAGTGCAGATGGTAAATAATGCGGATGAGGAGCTCAAATCCCTTGATAATTTCGATCCGCTCCAAACGGCATTTGTCGATAAGCGTTTCGCTAACGACCTGAAAGGATACACCGGAGGCAAAGACCCGGCATCTAAGATCACAATGACCTCTTATGCCCCCAATCATCTGGTATACGAATACTCTGCCCCGCAGAACCAGCTGGCCGTATTCTCTGAGATATACTATCAGCCGGGCTGGAAGGCTACGGTAGATGGCAAAGACCTGCCGATCGTGCGTACAGACTATGTACTGCGTGGGGCTGTGCTCCCTGCCGGCAACCACAAAGTGGAGATGGTGTTTGAGCCGCAGTCATATCTCACTGGTGAGAAAGTGGCTATGGGATCATCTGTACTGATACTTTTATTACTGGGAGGCGCAGTGTTTATGGAGTTCAGGAACAGGAGATCACCTGCGCCTGATGCTACAGCGGAAAAAAGCTAAAACGCATCAATGATAAGGCACTCATCTCAGGCGAGCGCGATAAAAATGCCGGGGCAGCGCAAATGAAAAAGGTTTTGATATTCACATATTACTGGCCACCTGCCGGAGGCATCGCTGTACAGCGCTTCATGAAATTTGCCAAATACCTGCCGCAATATGGCTGGGAACCGATCATCATCACCGTCAAAAGCGGAAGCTATCCATTTGCCGATGAGTCGCTGGTGAAGGAGCTGGCGCCGGACCTGCGGGTTTATCATACGGATACTTTCGAGCCCTTTGAACTATATAATCTGCTCCGGGGCAAAAAGGGAAAGACAATACCACAAGTAATGGTAGCATCCAAAGGCAAAAAATCCCTCTTCCAACGATTCTCCGAATATATACGTGCAAATTACTTCATACCCGATGCGCGCAAAGGATGGAAACCATACGCCCTGCGCCAGGCGGCCGAGATCATCAGTACCGAAAAAATAGACGCCATCATCACAGCAGGCCCTCCGCACTCCACGCATCTCACAGGCATGGAGCTGCAGCGGAAGTTTAACATCAAATGGATAGCCGATTTTCGCGATCCATGGACAGGTATATTTTATAATCAGTTCCTTCCCCGCACCAAGAGCTCAAAGGATAAGGACTCGATGCTGGAAAAGGAAGTCCTTCGCCATGCAGACTGCACAGTAGTGATCAGCAATGGTATGAAAGACATGTTTGCCGAACAGGCTAAACGCCTGGAGGTGATCTATAACTGCTACGATGACGAGAAATTCTCTAAACCGGAGAGCGATGGCGTACCGGAAAAAGGATTCCTCTTCACCTATACCGGAAACCTGCTGGCTACGCAGGATGTACCCAGGTTATGGGAAGCTTTTGCTGAGGTAAAAGCGCAATGCCCCGAGCTGAAACTGCTGATCATCGGCAATGCAGACGATGCTGTCAAGCGCTCGATCAGCGAGGCCGGTATAGATGACATGGTCATATACAAAAGCTACATGCCTCACCGGGAGGTGGTGAACTATATGTGGTACTCACAGATACTTCTGTTCCTGCTGGCTAATGTCGCTGACAATAAGCTCCTGATGACGGGCAAGATATTTGAATACCTGCCCACGGGCACTGAGCTGATGGGTATAGGCCCGGTGGATGGCAGCGCACAGGATGCACTGGCTATCTCCCACCGCCCCCCTATCATAGACTACGAGGATAAGGCCAGCATGAAAACACGTATCCTCGAAGCTTATGAAATATGGAAGGAAAATGGCAAGGGACGCAAGTTTGAAGATCCGGCCTATCAGTATTTTTCGGCTACCAATATTACAAAACAGCTCGCCGGTTTGCTGGATGAGTTGACAGGAAATTAGTCCTTCCCGCTCAATATCCCGTGCGCATGAACAAAGTCGATACCGGCATTTCGGGCAAATTCTTCATCGCTCTCTGTATCCCCGATAAAAACCGTCTTGGACGGAACTAATCCAAATTTCTCTACCAAATGATCGAAGGCTGCGCGATCCGGCTTGGGCGCTATAGTATTGGCAAATATCACTTCTATATGATCATCCAGGCCTTGCCAGTCAATGGCTTTGATCTTGTTTGCCTGCTGGGCCGGATTGCCATTGGTGATGATGAATAGTTTTTTGCCCGCAGTGACGAGCTCCCGGATCAAATCTTTCATTTTATCGTACAAAGCAATATCGCTTATTTCAAAGGCCCTCATCTGCTGGAGCATACCGGCGATAGCGCTTTGGGGTATATCATAGGCCTGGCAAAGTTTATTGAAAAGGCCGTTGCGGCCTTCAGATTCAAAGCCTCTAATAAGAGTGGATTCTATATCACCGGTATTTAGTCCATATGTAGCTGCCAGCTTCTGTGCTATGCTCCTGTACGCAGCATAGAGATACAGCGCCTCGTCATATAGTGTGCCATCCAGATCAAAAATGATAAAATCGTATGACGAGAGTGAAAGCATGATCAATAGTAAACTTCCTCATAAAAACGGACGAACTTTGTACCCCATTTAATTGCTGGAATAGTAATATCACGGCCAGCCTCCTGCAGCACTGCCAAAAGCGGCAGATTGACGCCGGCACCGGTCAGGGCGACACTTGTACCCTGTATGCGGGGATTGATTTCCAGTATCTTGAAGCGCCCATCCACAGCACGTTTGACCTGGTATCCGATAGGGCCGTGCAGCGGCATCGTAGCGGCTATCTGCGATACATAGTCGATGATCTCTTGATTTTCTATAAACTCACCGGCTACGGATATGCCGCCACTCATTCGGGTACGGATGCGCGGAGCGATCAGGCGTGTCTGCCCCTGGTTTACGAGTGTATCTATCGTGTATTCCTCACCTGGCAATACTTCTGCCACCAGCAATTCGGGAAAGGCACGTGAAGACAATATCCTGAAGAGGTCATCCTTTGTGATGTACAGGGAATTTGGCTTATGATTGAACAACAGGTCATAGCCATCTGCATTGGGGTCCACGATCCTCACACCACGGCTACCATTGGAAATGGAAGGCTTGATGCATATTTTCCTGTCAGGATACCCCAGGTCTGTGAACGCGCGGTCCAGCTGATCGAACGTTTGCACTATGCGAAAGTCCGGTGTAAGGATACTATGAGCTGCGATATGCTTGTGGAGTGCGCTTTTGTCATTAGCGATATTAAGCGCTTCGAAATCCGAAACGACGACCCGCGTACCGATCTTCTCAAAGGCACTCTTATGCTCCGCAAATAGAAATAACTCCCGGGTCACTAAGGGAAAAAGCACTTCGATGCCCAGTACCTGGCATTTGCCCAGCATAAACTCAATAAAGCCGGGATCAGAAGCTGAAGGACAGGTGAAAAATTCCTTATTAAGAAACCTCCCGGAAGCGGTGTCAGAAGCATCACAGACATACAACGCTATGCTATCATCAGCCTGTAAACATTTGATGATACCGGGACCGCCGGGCGCACCGGCACCAGTCATGAGAACCCTTAGCTTCTTCATAGCATGAGCCTCACTACTTCAAAGGCCTCCGCATACGCTTTGCCGATCTGCACGCCACGCGTAGTAGCCAGTGAAAAAATAAACTCATCCTTCATATAGACACGATGGCTTTGTGACTGGTATTCTTTTAGAGCGAGGACCTTATGCTCCACATCAGCCTTGTCCAGGCCTACGAAGCATGTGGTATTAAAAGACAGGTTATTCCAAATCAGCTCATAGCCGAGGATGGATACATTTTTGAAAGCCCTTACAGCCTCTGTGGCGACAGTGCTATGATCCTGATGGATGTCATGCAGGGATGGGATCAGTACGAGGTCGTAATTATTCTTACGCAGCTTGATGAGGTCTTCCAGTATTTCCTGCCGGTTGAAATTGAGTTTACGCACCGGGTAATCAAGTATGATAAGATTCTCAGAAGAAATCCCAAGCTTGGCTGTAGCCTTTTTGACCTCGGTCTTGAGAATATCTTTTGGCAGTCCTTCGGGCACTGACTCAGCGGCAGTGGAGAAAGCAACATACGTCACTTTGCGCCCGTTGGCTATAAGCTTTGAAATAGTGCCGCCACAGCCCAGCTCGCCATCATCTGTATGTGGTGCGAGTACTAAAATATTCTGAAAGGAAAGGATCATCAATAGTGTTTAAGTGCAATAGATATAGTGCAAAGAAAAAA
>JAOQAO010000080.1 GCA_025963485.1 Bacteroidota bacterium
AATATCACTGAGGTACAGTTTATCTATGGCCCTGCGCCACTCAAGATACAAACCTGGGAATACTACCTGCAAACCGGCGATGATGTAGGCCTGAGCGTCCATACGATCAATGGCTACCAGATATGGCCTTATCTATTCGTAGGGGCAGGGGTAGGGACGGATCGGCTGCTGACCTATCGCCAGACCTTTATTCCACTGTATCTGCGTATCAATACCGAACTGCTCAAAAAGCGCATCACGCCATATCTTTTTGCCGATGTGGGCTATGCCTTTATGGTAGCAGATGAGGTCACTAATAAAGACAACTATAGATACTACAATCGCAAAGGCGGGCTGTATGTCACTGTGGGCGGCGGCCTGCGGCTATATACCCGCAGCCGGGCATCCGTCATGATCGGTGCAGGCTACAGGCGCACATACAGCGAAGTGAACTATGCATATAAATATGACCAGTCTCCCGACTACATTATCAAGCGCACGTACCAGCGACTGATTATTTCATTAGGTGTTACTTTCTGATGATAACCCTCAAAGGGTTTTAAACCTGTTGAGGGTTCGAAATCCTGCCCGTTTTTACTGTATGAACTTCTTATCTTCATCGCATCAATCATATATTCATGCGAAAGAAGATACTTATCACAGTAGCAGTCTTATTGGCTCTTGGGGCTGTTATACTTTTTGGTATTGTACCCAGGATGCTGGACAGGAAAATGAATACCACGATTCATCAGGCCACTGCTGCTGACCGTGTCAGTTGGTATGATTCGATACCGTTCATTGCAGATATGCATTGTGATGCACTGCTATGGAATCGCGATCTGCTAAAGCGTGCTGATCATGGCCATGTCGATATACCTCGCATGCAGGAGGCCAATGCTGCTCTGCAGATATTTACTATCACAAGCAAGACTCCCCGGGGACAGAACTATGAAAGCAACTCTGACAAGACGGACCAGATAGCGCTGCTGGCCTTCGTGCAGCTCCGCGCACCGTCAGATTGGTTTAGCATCAAGGCCAGGTCGCTCCACCAGATCGAGGCCCTGCATAAAACGGCTGATCGTTCCAAGGGGACATTCCGTGTGATCACCAATAAGGTGGAGCTGGAGCAATACATCAAAGACAGGAGCGCGGATCATAAATTCACTGCCGGTATGCTCGGCCTGGAGGGCGCCCACTGCCTGGAGGATGATATCAATAACCTCGATACTTTCTATAAAGCCGGAGTGAGATACATCGGCTTGGCGCACTTCTTTGATAATGAGTGGGCGGGCTCGGCGCATGGCGTGAAGAAAGGGGGACTCACAGATAAAGGTAGACAACTACTGCACCGCATGGATAGCCTGCATATCACGATAGACCTGGCGCATCAGTCGCCGCAGACCATCAGCGATATATTCGCCTGTACATCGGGGCCGCTGATCGTGTCGCATACCGGTGTGAAAGGTATGTGCGACAATGTACGCAACCTCTCCGATGCTCAGATACAGGAGATAGGCAAGCGCAACGGACTGATCGGTATCGGCATGTGGGAGATGGCCGTTTGCGGAACCGATGCAGCGGCTACGGCCAAAAGTATCAAGTATGTAGCGGATCGGATAGGAGTGGAGCACGTGGCTATGGGTTCGGACTTTGATGGTGCTATCAATGCGAGTTATGATATTACAGGCTTTCCGGTGGTGGTCAATGAACTTATAAAACTGGGCTTTAGCCGCAGTGATATAGAGAAGATCATGGGAGGTAATGTGCGCGATTTCTTTCTGCGCAATCTGCCGGAGAGGTGATTAGACTTTCCTGGTCTTACCCTCAAAGTGACGATTAATAATCAGGAAGAAGGTGCTTCAAAAGTAAAAAACCTGGAAGTCTCCATGTCAGTAATTCCCAATAAAAGCTAAATGTAAATTCATATATAAGCCTGCTGGATATTATAACATGGTTTATAGCGTTCAGGTTGCGGCTTTATGGTATTGTGCTATGTAATATAATACCTACATTAGCCATCGCAGATCTAAACGAAAACCATGACAGACCCAATAGGCACCCGGCTGAGCGAAGTAGCAGGCCACTATCAGTCAGGCGATCATCATCTCGGCCTGCGCCGGATGATAGACGCAGCGCTCGAGACGCAAACCCCCGATATATATGAGCTGGTGCTCGCCTTCTGCGAGCGCACTGAGAAAAACCCGGGGGCTGATCCCTCAGCAGATGCTATGACTATGATCTCTGCTATACAGCGGGCAGGTATACCCGAGCGGCGTATGGCTGATACCACTATCATAGAGGTGAAGGGCGTATCTAAAAGATATAAAAGCGGGCACTTCAAACTATCTCCTGTCGACCTGTCTATCAGGGCGGGAGAGGTAGCCGGCCTCGTAGGCGAGAATGGAAACGGCAAGACCACGCTGCTGCGCGTGATGGCCGGGGAGCTACAGCCGGATACAGGTTCTGTAGCTTACCATTTTGCCAATGATACCAGCACCAAATATGATCTTCGTACGAGACTGGCATTCGTGCAGCAGCGGATACCACGCTGGTGGGGCACGCTGACGGACAATCTGCACCTTACAGCCAGTTTCTATGGCCTGCATGGCCGCGCCAATGAGCTATGGGTCGAGATGATCATCGCGCGCCTTGGTTTGCGCCCGTACAAAGCATTATCATGGAATACGATCTCATCGGGGTACCGCACACGATTTGAGTTGGCGCGTACCTTGCTTCGCAAACCTGAGGTGCTGCTGCTCGACGAGCCGCTATCCAATCTCGACATCATCTCACAGCAGACCATACTCCAGGACCTGCGCTTCCTGGCGCAGTCACATACGCAGCCTATGGCCATACTGCTCAGCTCCCAGCAGATATATGAGGTGGAGAAGGTCAGCGACCAGATCATCTTCCTCAAACAGGGTGCGCCCATATATCAGCAGCTCAAGGCAGGTGGCAACGCAGCCAGTGCGGAACCTAATGCTCCTGCTCCACAGGCTGTATATGAGCTGGAGACAAGCGCCAGCCGGGACGAATTGCAAAAAGTATTTGGTGCTCTCCCGCTCGTACAGATACAATTTAACGGAGGGGTGTACATTCTCACCTTTGACTCATCGGCGAGGTCAGGGGCTATTTTGAAAGCGCTCGCTGAGCACGAAGTGGAGACAACCTACTTCCGTGATATTTCCCGCTCATCACGCCGTTTTTTCGCTAACCAGTAATACCCACTATGAAAAGGCTCAATAAATATCTTCTCCTGCACTATCCCCAGCTCTGGAACCTGCGTGTGATCTGGGTAGTCCCTGCTATCGCTATCCTGCACCTGATATTTTATATCTGCGGATATGCTTCATTTACTTTTGGCAAGGAGCTTCACTACAGCACCGGCCTCGGCGACCATATCATGGGCGAGTCGATGGGATTCTCTGTATTGATCTCCGTGCTGCTGTTTATCATGTGGCTGGTTTTCTACATGCGCAATAATCCCTTCAAAAGTTTCTATCCTCTTGGTAGATGGTACTTCGTCGCCGAGTTTACGCTGATCATGCTGATCTTTGCTGGAGGCTCGACATTCTTTAATTCTTATGCCAAAGGACACTGGCAATCTATACGCAACCAAAGTGCACATGTAGATATAGTGGCGGAGGCCAATACGCTCAATCTTGCTCACGCGCTCATCCCGTCGGATAGGGATCATTATCGCCTTCATGCATGCTGCGACTCCCTGGATTATATAGACTCACTCCGCGACCTGCGCAGGAGCATCTGGGACAAAGAACATCCGGAGGAGGAGAACCCTTATCTTTACAATCGCAGAGGCCGGAGAATGTCCGTCTATAATGGGAAAGAAGGAATCGAAGTACCTAAAAAAGTCCCAATCCCCGCAGGAGCTGTGCTGGTGGATATAGATTCTGCTATCAGTCAATATCAGGCACGTCAGCGGGATTTTGATTTCAACTATATGCACTACTGCAATCAATTTTATGCTGACCTGGATAGCGTGAAGGGCATATCGAACTCGCATCAGATATCGGCCAGGTTGCAGCAGATGCTCACCTCAGACGACAGGCAGGCAGTAAAGAAGATACTTACACAATTTGATAAAATATGCCAGACCTATGAGGTGAATAAAGATATAGATGTAATAGGGTACACTGATAAAGTGTTTAAATATCCCAATCATAGGGTGGATGAATTTATCGGTGGCAATAGTTATGAGTACACTGGCAGGGAGGATGACTTTAGAAATGGAACAAACGTCCATAGCTACCTGGCATTTGGCGAAGTGAGCGAATCACTGAGCCGGATACAACATGCGAGGGGTATTGGTTTCGATTTTAGTTTTTTCCTCGTTATATTTTATGTAAGCTTCTCGCTGGCTATACTGTTGTTTTCATTCAGGCTTAGTGCGCGCAAACCATGGTTCATAGCGTTGGTAGGCAGTGGCGTGCTGGTCATAGTGATCACTATCATCTCGGGCATGATGCATACGACTCATATGTATATCTATATATGGCTGTTTGTCATTCTACTGTTCTATATCCTTCATTTTGTGTTCCGGTCATCGGTGCGCAGGACCTTATCCGGCGTCAATCTGGTATGGCTGACCTGGATGGTACCTTTCCAGGGGCTCATCATATTGGAGTTTATCAAAAGCCTCTTTACCTACGATAGTCACCTTCAGAAATATCCGCCTCAATACTATTGGATACAGGACAATTATTCGGCGATCTTACTGGTATACCTACTGGTGGCTTTTATTTACAGCATTACACTGCTGTCTGCTTTATACAGGAGGTGGCAGTCTATGCCGGAGGAGTGATGTGCGGATCGCACGTTTCTTTCCGGTTCACATGAACCGGACCAGACGGAAAGCCGGTATAGGGACGGGAAAAGAAAAAGGTGGAAGGACTAAATAAGTATAATTTGATGATCCATATACAAGACATTTTTTCTCCTATGAGAAGTGATTGTAACTGTTAAAGTCTTTTTTAGGTTTGAAAAGAACTACTTTGATGATCCATGTGGTGATGACCGCCAGAGCGACCAGAGAAACTACTACTACGAATGGGTTCATAGCTATACGGGCCAGAAATGTAAAGATCGATAAACGTATCACAAGGTTGATGTCGGGGTTTTAGTTTTTAAAGGGAACAGGATAAGTATGATTCAGGTACTTAACCCACTTTACGAAGGTGAATCTAAGTAATGTTTCGGTAAATCCTAGAAAATATAATGTTAATTCTTCGCTTCAGAGGAGTGGAGTGTCTTGAAAATTCATTTCTTCTGCTTTTTCCCATGAATCTTTGGTGTGAGGATAGCCTGAGCCACAAGAGTATGATTGCTTTCTGCCTGAGTCCCATTGCTACGGATAATTAGCTGATGCATATATCCCAGTGTTACCTGTACCCATTTCACAGGTTTGTAGCCAAGGCCTATGTACGCTCGATTCTCCTCCGGCAGATGATAAGTGACTTTGGGGCCGACTGCAATGTACATTTCCTGCCACATAGAGAGGTAGATCACTTTGTCTGTATCCATCGTAGGGCGGTTGAGCGCGATATTGAGCAGGAAACGCGGACGCAAGCGGGGTTTGAAGGTATAATCCTGTATGTGATAGAGCCCCTCTTTATTTTTGACTTTATGCTCCCTCCAGTCTTCCTCTGCCCGGAACCTTAGGTTAAGGTGCACCCGTTTAATATCTGTCTTATATACTATTTGCTGCCATAGCCGGTGCTCGTTCTGCTGCACTGCAGCAGGCAGGCCTCCGTATACATAGTTGAGGAAATAGCCGTAGCCTACAGGAGTGATAGTTATATGCTTATTGATCGGGATATCCGCTCCTATATGGAATTCGTGCTGTTGGTTTTGCTGGAAATCTGACAGGCGTATGAGCGCTTCTCCTTGTATCCCGAAGTGTTTATTGAGCTGTACACTGCCGGCCATCCAGAGCCAAAGGCTTGATTGCTGTACTGTCTTCCTGCCGGAAGATTGGGCCGATAGGTCATACGATCCCAGGAGCAGGACTGCGTGTAAATAAATGATTAAGCCAATGTTACGGATCACAGGTCAAATAAAACAAAAATGGCGAATCGGCAATAAATTATAAATGAACAGAATATTAAGAAGTGGGTGCCCTTTGAGGCTATTTATCATATCCCTGACAGGAGTCAGGCGTACCATTGGTATTGTACAAATGCTGGCCGCTGGATAGTGTATTGTATGCATTTCGCCCCGATGTGGTAGTATCATCACTACATACGCTAAAAGACGGATCGACCTGATTGATATCGATGCATTTATAGCACTGCGTTTTGGCTTTGTGGCAGCCATCCAGCATAATCCGGTGAGAATCATAACACAAAGAATAGCCTTTTTCATATGAAATGAATAGCACTATTCATGCCAGTCATACGTATTCACTCCTCGCTAAAGAGTCCATATCCCAGCCAGACACGGAAAGAGAGCGCGATGGCCCCAAGTAAGGTCGCAGCTATCAGTCCGAGATAGACAGGCAGGCTCACATAGCCGGAAATGGCGGTGACCACCAGCACCCACGCCGATGTGAAGAGAACGAGCCGGAGTATCTTGCCGATCGCCTTTTCCTCAGCTTTATCCTGCTCCATGATACGGGAGATACTCACTGTAGAAAGTAATATAACCGCGACAGCTATGCCCAGCATCTTACGCGCTATCCCATGTGGTGATGCGCTGCTGTCCGATAGCATGACGCGCATAGCAGCGCCGATCACCGCAAAGGAGAATAGCAGTGGTAAATACCCGAAGGTAAGGAAGATGAAGTTGAAATAACCCGGCTTCGCATGGCTCTCGCCGAGCAGGTCGAAGTATACCCACCACAGCAGGAAGGCCACCAATATCGACAGCACAAAAGAAACCCAGATGATAAAAGACGTATCAGTACAGGCGCCTATACCATGTATGATACCCAGTATCGCCTCGCCGAGGACGATGATGGTGAATAGCCCGAATCGCTCTATCATAGAGGAAGATGCACTGAACGATTCACCCCGTTTGAGCATCTCGCGCTGTGTAGATCGGCTGGAGAGTATACCCGCACTGAGGTTTGATAATAATGCTAATACCCAGAGGATAAGAGCTGTATGATAGGTCGTGAAAGCTGAAACAACAAGGAGGATAAAACTGATACTATAGTTGAATATATACCAGCGGTTGAGCATCTTGTGCGAAGGCTCATAGTAGCCCGTGCTCCACCAGAGATAGGTGATGAGCATCTGCACCACCGCAAAGGAAATAGCGAAGCCGGCATGATGCCCTGCAAAAACCTCTGGTAAGGTAACTGCCACCGCCGCCACCGCCATCATCTGCCATAGCGTGGTGATACGTGAGCGCACGCCGGCATTGCCGTGGAGGTCGTGATAGAGGCTCCCATTCAGCCAGGACCAGAACAGGAATGCAAACAAAAAGAACACATAGCAAAGCGCATGCAGATCAGTATGCCTGGCCAGGTGCTCGGTGAGCTGGGAGATAGCGCCTGCATACACCAGGTCATAGAAAAGCTCCAGCCAGCTGATCTTACGATCCTTGCCCCGCTCGGAAAATCTTTTGGGTATGCCCCACCATACCGGTGCTTTGCGTTCGGACATTGGGTAAATGTAAGTTTTCTCTTTTAGCTATTTAATCAATCATTTCCTTTGTCAATATTTTGATGACCGGAGCATCAACGAATAGCGCAAAGGTATGATGATTGTACACGATCTCGCCTGTCTTACCGTTGATCACTTGTAGTAGCAGCTCATTATCCCTTAGCATAAGCACATCGAGATAATAGAAAGACTGGCCCTTAATAAGCATATCATTCAGCTCTTTGCTTTTGATCACCTTATATGTGAAAGGATAGGGAGCCATTACTTTGTCCACAAGTGCCGGTTTGGTATCATGGTTAAATACTGTGCCGCCATATCTTGTCAGCAAATAGTCAGGGACGTACAATGTGCCAGTCTTAAGGTTTTTGAGCTGTTCAGGATTAGCAAAGGTGGCCATTTGCTTGGCTACTTTCTTGGGTTCTGGTGACTTGTTATACTGATTCACATACCACTGCCATGCCTGTATCTTGCTTTTGAATATTCCTTCTCCCCAGCAGTAAAGAGCTTTATCGGGTTCAGAAAATACAAAATATGGATGGGTGCTGTCCATTGGGTAGAGTAAAGACTGGAAATGATAGATGTCGGCAGCATAATCCATATTGAAAAAGACACTTTTGCCGTCAAGCGTTTTTTCAAAAGCCTTTTTGGGTTGGGATATTGCCTTGTCATTAAAGGACCACAACATATAACCACCCAGACGCGGAAAATTTTGCGTTCGGGATTGTATAAATAAAGCATTGGTTTCTATTTTGTTGGAAATCTCGTCCTCTGAAAGGAGTTCAACTTTGGGTGTGAGCTTCCAGTTCTCTTTTAATACTTTGAAATATTTTTGTGCGTTAGAATCTTTTGCGCTTGCTATCAGGTATGTGATGTCCACCTTAGCCAGATGGGAGAGGTCCTCATTAGCATATTTGGTAGATGTCTGGCCATAGCTAAACTGGATAGCAGTGATAAAGACGATGATGTAGAGCAAAAAGGCTTTAACTTTTGAAGATGCAGATGTTTTCATGGCTTTTGATTTTTTAAGTGGCGCAAGTTATCAAAAGTGGATGAATCTTTAAAGGTATATAACCGGATACACCAGGGCGCTGAATAGCTCCAGCCAGCTGATCTTACGATCCTTGCCCCGCTCGGAAAATCTTTTGGGTATGCCCCACCATACCGGTGCTTTGCGTTCGGACATTGGGTAATATTATATGATCGGCCTGATCCCGTTTGGAATATCCCTTCAGAGGATATTTCCAAATGCCAATATACAATATACTGCTTATGATATTTTCATGAAGATGGTTTCTTTAGCCGGTTCGACTTTCCTGGCCAGGAAAAACAGCATGGGAGTGAATATCTTTTCTTCTCCTCCTCTCACCAGCCCATCGGCGGCGGTCTCCAGTATCCCGTGCACCTTTGTGCTGCCTTTGGGCACTATTCTTAGTGCTTCCAGTACTTTGAGCCCATAGTGCATGAGTATCCTGCCTACCGGGCCTGTACGCAGATGTGTTATCGAAAACAGATTGCCTTTGAGGGGAAGGTACCAGGGCGTTTCTTCATCACATTCAGCGGCCCTGTCTCTACATTCTATGATCTCAAATCCGGCTTCTGTGAGAGCCCTTACTACGTCTTCCTTGAAATTAAGATTGGATATACCATCACCGATCTCGATCTTGTGTTTGATCTCTGAGTGTTCCTTGTTCCATGGATTAAATTTATCCGTCATCACCCATTCATATCCTCCGAAAAGCCCTCCGGGTTTCAACAGGCGATGGATCTCAGTGAAAAGTTCAGCGCGCCTCTCTGCGGCATGGCAGGTGGCCTCGATAGCATATGCTTTATCAAATTTCCTGTCGGGCAGAGGCATTTCCATCCAGTCACATTCGAGGAATGAGCATTCATTTTGAACGCCCTCTTCCATTACAAATTGCCGGGCTTTGGATAGTTGGTATGGCAGGTTGTTTATACCGGTGATGTGTGCTCTTGTGTGTTTGGCCATATTGATCATCGGTCCTGCGACACCACATCCCACATCCAGGCAGGTTTCGCCCTTCTTTAGCTCCAGTTTATCAGCGAGGTATGTTTCATATCTCATCAGTGACTCCTTATGCGATTCCCCCTTTTTTCTTACGCCAAAATGAAATAGCCGCCCCCAGCCATGCAGGTAGAAATCTGTGACCAGGGAGTAGTACTCAGCGCTTAGAGACGCATTTTCGGCTGAGTTGGCCTGTGGTTTTTGAGTTTCAAATCTTGCAGCATATTGATCTACTGTGCGCTGTACGCCGATATCGGCGAGGGGTGTTTTTAGTATTTGGCTTGCTCTCATGCGATGGATTTTCTGATCTTTCTATCGAAAAGAATGCCACCTGCTATGTCATGGCATAGTATATAGAGAAATCAGGGCTTTTGAGTATTGTGGGCAAAATGAAATATGTGGCGACTGGTTCACAGTTTGGGAGATTAATTCCCTGAATTTTCCTCATCAGAAAATGATGCTTATAGTTATGATATTTTTTGTCTGGATTATATTCTGAAAACCAATAGTTTTCTATGATCCCTAATATCCTGTGTTTGGCGGTGACCAGTATGGCACAACTATTGAAATAGACAAAGCAACTAAAAGGAAAACCAACTAAAAGGAAAACCAACCAGTGCGGTTAAAATTAATGAGGTTTCTGTTTAGGAGTGATTCAGTAAAAGAATCCGGATAAGATTCAATCCTCATCACAAGATCCGGGTAAAACCGGCAAAAGGAAAACAGTAACGTCAGAAACCCTCTCCGCAAAGCGGAGGGGGTTTTTTGTGTCCTGTGCCATCAATCGTCATCATCTTTGCCAGGTTTCGGATGCCTCTTTTTCTTTGCATGCATGATGTATTCCCCTCTGCCCAGCCCGTGGGTTTTGGATGCGCCGTAGCGATAGTTATATTCAGCATAGCCCTTGAATGCGGTCTGTGGATATCTAGCGTAGATCAGGTTCTCTGTCCTTTCCATGATCGAATCAAATGCGAAGGCATCAGCCAGGTATTCGTCGTGCATTTCAAACTTGCATGATATGAATTTGATACTGTCGTTTTCCACCTTGTCATATATCCTGATAGAGGAGGTGAAGGAGTGGTCCAGGCTATCTGTCAGTAATCGTCCCAGTTCTTCGCTTTCTGCTTTGTTATATGATGATTTCACATATTGAGTGCCCTGGTGGTTTCCCCATTTTTGCAAAAAGATCAGGGGTATCGTCACAAGGAAAGCGAACAAGTAGGAGAGTAGCAATGCAGCAAATGCCTGTCCGTAGTGGGCCGGAGCTTGTTCTGCTTTGTCATCATAGACGGCTATGCGCGTCCCTGCTATCATATCGCCGAGGCGCCTTTCGGGAGTGACTATTGCCATGATCGCTTCCACCGGCCATATGATACAGGTCAGGTTTCTGACCGCGCAGCGGATCGGGTCTGCGGGGAGGCCTGTGATATTATTGACTACCTGTAGGCCCATGATCCGCTTGGCTATACTGCGGCCATTAAAGGAATCCTTGGCGATGTAAAATGCGAAACCTATCAGGGAGAAATACCAAACGGGACCGCCAAAGAAACTGACAGGGTCCGCATCCTGTACATTCCTCCTGCAGAATAGCGCTACGAGTACATAAATAATATTGGGTACGAGGGCTATGCCTGCAATGATCATCATGATACCGTTATCGATGATCATCGATCCCATCCTGTCAGGCATATCCGGTTTTCTATCGCTCATGTTAGTTGCTTTATTGAGGCAAAGGTACGCCTTTACAACACATAGACACTATCTTTGGTGGCAGTCCCATTCTTCTTAGGTTTCATTTCTTCGGGTTCCTCTGATTCTTTCAGTTCGAGTCTCCCTATGCCCAGTGGGATTGTGATCGGCTCCCGGTCACTGCCTGCCGGATATATGAACTTCGCATGACCCTGATAGGTGCCCTGAGGATATTTGGTCCGGATCATATTCTCCACTATGCCGCAGAGTGAGTCGCGTGCATCTTCATTATCATCATAGCTGCCTATCCACCGGAATTCGCAGGCGATATACTTTGAATTATCCTTTTCCATTTTGTCGTAGACGCGGATACTGCTCTGTACATACTCGCCTACTTTATTTTCTACCAATGCGGTCAGGTCCCGGCTTTCTTCATTATTGTAGGAACTCTTGATGTATGGCAATGCAGGAGGCGTATTCAGCATCTTCTGCACTTTCAGCAGCGGAACGGTCAGGACCACTGCTACCACGTACGCGAGCATAAATGACAGCAACAGAGACCCCCATCTCGTTGGGATGCGTGGGGCTTTGTCATCATAGACGGCTACCCTGGTGCCTGCCAGCATATCCCCCAGGCGGCGCGAGGGGTTGACTATGACCATGATGATCTCTACAGGCCAGAGGAAAAAGGTGAGATTTCGTACCACACAGCGGAGCGGGTTTGCCGCTATCCCTGTCTGATTATGCACTACCTGGTAGTACAGAAACCGCTTGGCTATACTGCGTCCATTGAATGAGTCCTTCCAGAAGTAAAGGGCAAGCCCTGCCAGTGAAAGATACCATAGTGGACTGCCGAAGAGCACAATATGGGCAGAGGCCGGGTCATCGCCATGCTTTGCCAGTTGCTTTGTCACAGAGATGAAATTGGGGACAGCCGCCAGCAATGCGAGGATGCTCATCAGCATATTGTCTATGACCATTGCTATGAGCCTTTCGCCTATTTCCGGTTTTCTTTCGGTCATTATCTCCTTGATTTATGCGGCAAATGTATGATTTCTGGTATTAGGAGGAAACCGGGTGGTGATATTGTACTTGAGCTATCTTCGTGGGCTTCTTATATTCTCTTATGTATTCCTTAGTGTTCTTCGTGTGAAATGCATTCCTCAGTTGTGTCTTAGCGCAGAAATCCGTACTTTCGCAGCCTCTTAGAAGCAATCTCCTATCATGATCACAGTCAGCAATCTCTCGCTCCGCTACGGCAAGCGCACTCTATTTGAAGATGTCAACCTCAAGTTCACATCGGGCAACTGCTACGGCATCATCGGTGCCAATGGCGCCGGCAAGTCCACCTTCCTCAAGATACTGCAGGGAGATGTGGATCAGACCACAGGTACTATCTCTTTCTCTAAGGGCATGCGTGTCGCGGTCCTCAAGCAGAACCACTTTGAGTTTGACGAGCTGCCGGTGATGACCACGGTGCTCAAGGGCCACAAGACCCTCTGGGATATCATGGAGGAGAAAGATGCGTTGTATGCAAAGCCTGACTTCTCCGAAGACGACGGTATCCGCGCCGGAGAGTTGGAGAATACCTTCAGCGAAATGGACGGCTGGAACGCCGAGGCCAAAGCAGCAGAGCTCCTTAGCCACCTTGGTATCAGCGAGGATATGCACTTCAAACTTGTGAAAGAACTCGATGGCAATCAGAAGGTCCGTGTGCTCCTCGCACAGGCGCTCTTTGGTAATCCCGATATCCTCTTCCTCGATGAGCCTACCAATGATCTGGACGTACAGACCATCGCGTGGCTGGAGGACTTCCTCGCAGACTATGAGGGCATCATCCTCGTGGTGAGCCACGATCGTCACTTCCTCGATGCGGTATGTACCAACGTGGTCGATATCGACTATAGCAAGATGACCATCTACTCGGGCAACTACTCCTTCTGGTACCAGTCCTCACAGCTCGTGGCGCGTCAGAAGGCCGATAGCAATAAGAAAGCCGAAGACCGTATCAGGGAACTCCAGGACTTCATCCGCCGCTTCTCTGCCAATGCATCCAAGTCCCGTCAAGCCACCAGTCGTAAGAAGGCACTCGACAAGATCAACCTCGAGGACATCAAGCCATCGAGCCGCAGGTATCCCGGTATCGTGTTCAATAACTTTCTCCGCGAGGCCGGCAACGAGATCCTCGACGTGCGCAACCTCTCCAAGACAGAGCACGGCGAACTGCTCTTCAGCAATGTCAGCTTCAATGTCAAGAAGGGTGAGAAGATAGCCATCCTCGCAGACAATAGCCTCGCACAGGCTGCGCTATTGGACATACTAGCAGGCTACGCCAAACAGGACCATGGCACCTTCGAGTGGGGCGTCACCATCAATATCGGCAGCATCCCTAATGACAACACAGAATACTTCGAGGGCGTAGACCTCAACCTCATAGACTGGCTGCGCCAGTACTCACCGGACGAGAAGGACGAGACCTTCATCCGCGGCTTCCTGGGCAAGATGCTCTTCTCCGGCGAAGAGGTCTTCAAGATGTGCAACGTGCTGTCGGGAGGGGAGAAGATGAGGTGCATGTTCTCGCGTATGATGCTCATGCGTGCCAATATGCTCATCCTCGACGAACCGACCAATCACCTCGACCTCGAGTCCATCACCGCGCTGGATAACGGCCTCACCGACTTCCGTGGCAATGTGATCATCGCATCCCGTGACCATGAGATGATCCAGACCGTGTGTAACCGCATCATCGAGCTCACCCCATACGGCATCATCGACAAGGAGATGACCTACGACGAATACATCAACAGCGACCGCGTCAAAG
>JAOQAO010000086.1 GCA_025963485.1 Bacteroidota bacterium
CCAATAATACGACCGTGCTGATGAACCTCGCCAACTCCTTCTACATCGCGAGGGATTACGAGAGTGCGGAGCGGGCTTTCGGCCAGGCATACAGGGCAGATTCGACGGGCAATACCATCGCCCTATACTATCAGGCGCTCATGACCAAAATGCAGGCCAGGTACAAAGAGGCTATCCCTCTTTTCAATCGCTTCGTGAAACTATATAAGACCGGTGACAATGCCGCAAACATGCGCAAGTGGGCACGCATAGAAGTCGACGGGTGCAATTTTGCTCTACAAGAGATGAAGCCTAATCCAAACATCGTTCTCACGCATCTCGATAAATCGGTCAACTCAAACTACGCCGAAGCGTCTCCTGCGCTGATCGATGGCAAGCTGTATTTCTCATCGATAAAAAGTGACACCGTTCTCGCGCTGAAGGACAACATGAGCAAGGAGCAGAATGAGATGGTTCACATGAAGCTATTCTCCAGTGAGCTCAAGGACAATGTTTATTCCCCTTCAGAGAAAGTAGCCGAAATGAGCAAGCCCGGCAAGCATATCACCAATCCATCTTTCTCGCCTGATGGCAAAAAGTTTTTCTATACAGAGTGCGATGGAGGCTTTGACAAAATAACCTGCCTCATCATGCAGGCTGACTATACCAATGGCAAAATAGGAGAGGCAAAGGCCCTCGGCCCGGAGATCAATATGCCGGCCACCACCAATACACACCCTTTCTTCACAAAGACAAGAAGCGGGCAAAGTGTGCTTTACTTTACTTCCGATAGGACAGGCGGGCGTGGTGGCCTGGATATCTGGTATTCGCTGGTCAATAAAGCGGGGGATTTCTCCGCTCCCAAAAACTGCGGTACTAAGATCAATACCGACCGCGACGAAGTGAGCCCGTTCTTTGACGGCACTTCCAATACGTTATACTTCAGTAGTAATGGCTGGATCAGTATGGGCGGCCTCGATATTTACAAAAGTGAAGGCGAGCCGGGCAAAAATGCCAGTATCGAGAACATAGGCGCTCCATTCAATTCATCCTGCGATGATTTCTATTACAGGTTCACCGGCGATGTCAAGAAAGGTTATCTGGTGTCTAACAGGCCGGGTATCTTCTCTGTCCGCGGCAAGACCTGCTGCGATGATATTTTCAGCTACGAGTACCTTAAGCAATTTCACATAGCTGTCAAGGGAAGGGTCTTTGACCTGACTACGCAAAAAGTGATTCCTAATGCAGGTATCAGCCTTTCACTCAAAAGTGATGACCTCAAAGGCAACGATGTCATCATAGGCAGCGATACCACGAGAGGAGAGGAGCCGTATTTCTTTAATCTCAAAGAAGAAAAACAATATAAGGTCACTGCCAATAAGGATGGCTATTTCGCCGTGTCCAAAGACTTTGCTACAACCGGTATCAAAACTTCCGATACGCTCGTAGTCGATCTGTATATGAAACAACTGGAGCGCGACAAAGAATACCGCCTGAGCAATATCTATTACGATTTCGACAAGTGGAACCTCCGTGAGGAGTCAAAGCATACACTCGATACGCTCTATGAGATACTGGTGGAGAATCCGACCATCATCATAGAGTTAGGTTCGCACACAGATGCGCGTGGTTCAGATGCTTATAATCAGGAACTGTCACAAAAGAGAGCGGAAAGCTGCGTGACCTATCTCATCGAGAAAGGCGTCGACAAGGCCCGCATCACTGCCAAAGGCTATGGCGAGACCAAACTGCTCCAGGATTGTAGCAAGGTGGAAGGCTGCCCGCAGGACCAGAGCGGAGACTGCGAATGCCACCAATTGAACCGGAGAACAGTCTTTAAGATAACGGGTGAACTCGACAGGAAGCTCCTGTATGATAATAATGAATAACGAAAACCAGGATGACAGAAATTAAGATCAAAAACCCATCAGCATGAAGAAGTTTTTATTTATCGTGTTCACACTTGTCGCAGCGATGGGATATGCGCAGCAGCAGATCCTTCTTCAGACTGAGAATTTTGAAACCTCGACCAACTCATTCGATTTTTATACCGGTGGCGTAGGCACAAACTCTGGTCCTAATAAATGGGTGATCAATAACAGATACAGCGGTGCACCCATCTACCCCAATACACCCCCACAGGATTCTATCCTCAGCGGTACGATCACTAATGCGCCTCACTCTTACTACCTGCACATATACGATAGCCTTACTTATGCTTCTTCCGGCGTGGCAGATTGCAACTGGGACCAGAATACAGCGAGCGATCACTTTTGCTTCCTGAATAACGGCTTCTGCTCACTAGCTATGACCAATGTGACCTTTACATTTTTCTGGATAGCGGGCGGTGATACAGATGCCTATGGTGAATTGTACTACAGCAAAAACAGTGGCCCATGGAGGAAGACAGGACAAACACAATACAAAAACCAGCCACTCTGGAAGTATGAAACGGTGACCGATACTGCCTTTAATAATGCACAAAACATAAGATTCGGTTTCCGCTGGGTCAATCCCACTGAAGCCAATACACCGAATATCTCTTTTGGTGTAGATGACATCCTCGCGGTAGGTACATATGATGATGTCAATCACGCAGCCCATATCAGGATCAATAGCATATTCCCCGATTCAGTTTGCCAGAATGACTACCTCTCCATCCAGTATACGCTTTCACAGCCCATTTGCGACGGACAGTACCAGATCAAGCTATTGAACAGCGCAGGCCAGGTTGTCAATGGGCCGAACTTTCCTGTTTTCACTATCTCCGCTCCCGATACCACCGGGTTCACAGCGCTCCAGATGCCCACAAACCAGCAAGGCAATTGCTTTCATATACAGCTTGAGCGTGTGTCACCTGCTCCGACGATCATCGGTGATACCAGTATCTGTTTCTCTATTATCCGTTGTCCTACCAGTATATTTACTACGAGTGCCCCTGTGATGAATGACGCAGATACGACCTGCGTACTCAGCGAAATAGATGTCAAGTTTTATTCCTTTGGTACCTTCGGTCCCAATAATACCTACTATGCGCAGTTGTCTGATGTCAATGGCAACTTTACATCTCCTATACAGTTAGGTCAGTTGCGGTCTGATCTCAATTATGCCGGCCCTCCGGGCAATATCTCGGGCCTGATACCAGCCAGCACACCACCTGGCTGCGGCTATTATATCCGGGTCATATCCAGTTCGCCTGCGACTATCGGTTCGCTCATCGGACCTTTCTGTATCACTCGTTGCGATATAGAGACCAATAATATCCATGACCTTCATTTCTGTATCCGTTTTCCAAAAGGAACCGATACAAGCGAGATATACATCCAGACCAATCATTGGAATAATCAGGCCATCTATGACACCTGCAATAATTTCTCTGTACAGTTGCTTGACATGATGACTTTTCAAGTGCTCAATACAGGAGGCATCGGTATTTACCATGATACACATTCTGATAGTTTCAGACTGGTAGTAGGACCATACAATACACTGCCTGTGGCCCCCGGCACATACTACATGCGCATCGTATCCAACTGCTCCAATCAGGTCTGGAATCAAACAGGTACAGTGATACGCATTACCATCGGCGCGCCGCAGCTGACACCGCCGGTTATCGAATCTCCGGATAGTATCTATTGCAATACCGGATTCGTCAATCTGTTTATAGATACGTTCAGGCATCCACCATCTGACTATCAGTGGGTATCCAATGGACTGAATAACGGACTACCATTCATATGGGAGTTCAATCCTCTTACGATTAATTTTACCAGCGCCCCGGCTGATGCTTATACATTCCAGGTGCGGGAGATCAACTTCGGCTGTCCGGGCCCGCTGAGCGATATCAAGACGCTCAATATTATTACTTCGCCTAAGGGTCATGTGTCAGGGCCGGCACTTACCTGCTTTGGAGACACAGCGATATTCTATGTGGACTACCAGCCCGGCACTTATTACACATGGAATACTGATCCGGGTGAGCACATCATCAATCCCGGTAATAACATAGCCTACGTGATCTTTGACTCAGTAGGGACCTATACGATCACCAATCATTCGCTCAATGCATGCGGTAGTGACAGCGGCTCATTTACATTCACCGTAGCCAATCTCATCGATGCGCAAATAGCCGATCATCCACCTATATGCAGGGGAGATACCGTCAGCCTCACGACCACAACATCCGGCGAGGGCAAAGCGTTCCTGACCATAGATTCCTCCACAGCGGGTAAGCCGGGGGCTATGTTCAATCTGATCGCGCATGGTGATCTCGTCATTGACTCTTTCGCATGTAAAATAATCGCGGGGGCTAATGTGAGTCCATCGGTAGATATTTTTGACAGGCCAGGCCGCTATCAGGGCAACGAACAAAACTCCGGTGTATGGAATTATATCACTACTTCATATCCTACGACAACGGGCATAAATAAAATGACCGTGCTGCCTGATTACCTCGGTATCTCTATGCTGGCTGGTGATACACTGGGAGTCTATATCACTACGCGTGATGTGCCTAATGTAAATATCGCATACAGTCCACCTGCAGCTCCGCCTGTAGTAGGTACGGTCTATAAAAGTGATGGCATACTCGATTTTGTGCAAGGCTCTGCCAATGGA
>JAOQAO010000089.1 GCA_025963485.1 Bacteroidota bacterium
GTCGTGCCGCACACGGCATATCCCGCGGACTCAATGCCCTGAGAGCCACAGAAGCAAGCTTTGAGAATGCTTCATCCAATAAAGCGCTTGGAGCGGCTTTCGTAGAAGGCACTATACTTAGCAGCTATCAGTTCCTGAAATACAAGACCAAAGAAATAAAGGCAAATACGCTTGCTAAACTGATCATAAATGAGAACTCGGTCACCAAAGCTGAACTCATAGAACTCGAAGCGACCTCACAAGGCACACTGATAGCACGCGAACTGGTCAACGAACCACTATCATTCCTCACTGCGGAGCAGCTATCAAAAGAGATCGTCAAAATTGGTAAAGACGCTGGTTTCAAGGTTGAAGTGCTGAATAAGAAGAAGATCGAGGCCCTCAAAATGGGTGGCCTGCTCGCCGTCAATAGAGGTTCACAGCGCCCGCCTACATTCAATATACTCGAATACAAGCCTGCAAAGGCGAAAAATAAGAAGCCACTGATACTGGTGGGCAAAGGTGTCGTTTACGATACGGGCGGTCTCAGCCTCAAGCCCACGCCAAATGGCATGGACATGATGAAATGTGACATGGGTGGAGCAGCGACAGTCATAGGTACATTGTATGCCATCGCAAAGCTGAAACTGCCTATACACGTAGTAGGATTGATCCCAGCTACGGACAATCGCCCTGGTGAAGATGCATACGTGCCCGGTGATGTAGTGGCAATGATGAATGGTATGAATGTGGAAGTACTCAATACAGATGCAGAGGGCCGCATGATCCTCGCAGATGCACTGACCTATGCTGGCAAATACAAACCGGAACTCGTATTTGACTTCGCTACGCTCACTGGCGCTGCCAAAGCGGCTCTATCAGGTATAGCCTCAGCCTATATGGGTACTGCAGACGCCGATACCAAGAAGAAAATCGAAGCGAGTAGCCAGAATGTACATGAGCACATATGGGAACTCCCGATGTGGGAGGAATACGGCAATCTGATCAAATCAGAGGTAGCCGACATCAAGAACCTCGGAGGACCAGATGCAGGCGCGATCACAGCGGGCAAATTCCTGGAGCACTTTGCCACATTCCCATGGCTGCATTTTGATATCGCAGGTTCTGCTTACCTGATGGCTGAGGACAGCTATCGCGGCAAATATGGTACCGGTGTGGGCGTGAGGATGATGGTGGATTTTATTAAGAACTATTAAAGAGCGGTATTGCAGTAGTGCTTTAACCTTTTGCGGTTTTTGCGCTTTTGCGGTTACCTAATTATTATACATGGAAAGGAAACTAATAGTAGGGATCACTATAGGAGATTACAACGGTATCGGTGCTGAGGTTATCATCAGGACACTCGAGGATGAGCGCCTGTTTCGCATGGCGGACTTTGTCATATATGGACACAAGTCCGTTATCAGCTTT
Organism: Bacteroidota bacterium; assembly: GCA_025963485.1. Taxonomy (GTDB): domain Bacteria; phylum Bacteroidota; class Bacteroidia; order Chitinophagales; family LD1; genus UBA1941. The sequence goes on from JAOQAO010000089.1 coordinate 1,411, forward strand.
TACGCAAAGTCCATCAAGGCACAACACTTCCAGATCAATGAGGTCACCACTCTGGAGAAGCTCAACCCCAAGATAGGCAACCTCATCACCTGCTGGGATGAGCAGGTCAATATCACTCCGGGCGAGGCGACTTCCGACGCCGGCGCCAAAGCGCTGATCGCTCTCGACAGAGGCACCGCTGACCTCGTAGCCGGTCATATCGATGTACTCGTCACCGGTCCGATCAATAAACAGACTGTGAATGAGCATTCAGCGGACTTCAAGGGCCAGACTGAATACATCACGGCAAAGGCAGGAAGCGATACATCTATGATGCTGCTCGTATCTGATCGCCTCCGTGTAGGCCTCGTGAGCAATCACCTATCGCTGAAGGATGTGCCATCGAAGATCGACATGCCGCTCATCATAGCCAAGCTCGAACTCCTCAATAAAACACTCAAACAGGACTTCCTCATCGACAAGCCCAAGATCGCTGTGCTCGGCCTCAACCCGCACTCTGGTGACAATGGCCTTCTGGGCAAAGAAGAGAAAGAGATCATCGCACCCGCTGTCATCAAGGCTCGTGACAAGGGTATCGTCTGCATGGGTCCATATCCCGCCGATGGCTTCTTTGGTGCTGGATCATATCTGAAGTTCGATGCAGTCCTTGCTATGTATCACGATCAGGGCCTTATCCCTTTCAAGACCATCGCTTTTGGCTCCGGGGTTAACTATACCGCCGGTATCAACGTCATCCGCACCTCGCCGGACCACGGCACTGGCTATGACATAGCCGGCAAAGACCTCGCCGATCCGGATTCACTCCGCGCGGCTATCTATGAGGCTATAGACATCTACCATCACCGCGCGCAGTACAAAGAGATGACTGCCAACCCAATAGAGAAAGTACGCTTGAGTGAGGATCGTGATGCGTAATTGATCTTACCATCAGCTTTTTTGTCAAAATCATTTAAATAGCGTTTTTCGCGTTTCCGGAGAACCCATCCATTTCCTTAGTGTGCTTCCGGCTGTTATCCTCATTCTTTGTGTCCTTCGTGTGAACCCCATTTTCATACAAAAATTTACTTTTCTGCGTTTTTCTTGTGACTTTCCTATCCGGTTTACATTATATCTACAAAAGCACCCAAATGGTGCCAGACACAATGCAAGCTACAACCCTAGAAATCACGCCCATGCAAGGAACCCTACAGGAAACCACTGCAGCGACCAATGCGGACGACCATCTCGTCCTCGCCGCTAAGGCCGACCGGAAACACTTCGGCGCGCTGTATACTAAATACCATGACCCCGTCGCGCGGTTCGTCTACCAGCGCACCAGCGCCAAGGACGAAGCCCTTGATATCACCCAGCAGGTATTCATGCAGGCCATGATCGCTCTGGACAAATATGAGTCCCGCGGTTTCCCTTTCTCCTCATGGCTCTATCGCATAGCGCTCAATGAGATCAATAGCCGCTATCGCAAAACCAAAAATCAGCGTGTCATCAATATAGATGAGACATCTATCCAGTCCGTGATGGCCGAGATCAATGAGCCCGTCTCTGAGGAGAAAGAGGAACTGCTCATGGTCGCCATGCAGGAGCTCGATGAGGATGAAGTACAATTATTGGAAATGAGATTTTTTGAAAAACGCCCTTTCAAAGAGATAGCTGAGATCAAAGACAGCAATGAGTCTGCTGTCAAGATGAAGGTCTACAGGCTGCTTGAGAAGATGAAAGGCATTATGGAGAAAAAATAACTGTATCGGATATAATTTTAAACACAAAAAGAGAGACCAGGACCCGCAGGGGCAAAGGATACAACAATGAAATACAGAATAAACAAAAATCAACCACCGCTGACAGATGCAGACCTCGCATCAGCCAGGAACTTCCACCAGGTTCTCAAGGGTTATCAGGCGATAAAGATCCCCTTCTACAAGACAGGTAAGTTCTTCGCCGGAGGCTCTGCCATGATCGTCGCTTCAGCCGTGACACTGGTATTGCTCTTTGGTAATGACAATGAACCGGCTCAGAAGACCGCCTTCATCACGCCACCGGTAGCGCAGGCGAATATTGCCACCGATGCCTACACTGTCGATGCCGACTCGGCCACAGAGATCACTTATACCAGCGGTTCCCTGCTACACATTCCCGCACAAGCTTTCAAAGATGCCGACGGCAAGCTGGCCTCAGGTAAAGTGACGATCAAGTACCGCGAATTCCACGACCAGAAGGACATCTTCCTCAGCGGTATACCAATGACCTACGATTCTGCCGGCAAGACCTATGTCTTCGAATCAGCAGGCATGATGGAGATCACCGCCTTCCAGAATGGCAGACAACTTCTCGCCAACGCTGACAAACCAATCAAAGTAGACATGGTGTCAAACACAAGCGAAGATCGCTACAATACCTACTATCTCGACACTACATCAAAAAAATGGATCAATCTTAATTTGGCTAATCTTGATCCCACACAGTTTGGAAAGAAAGACATAAGTGAAGCGTCTGATTCATCTAGTGTGCCTGTAAAAGCTAACAAGGATTTAAGACCACAAGGCCCGCCCGCAACACCATCCGATCCTGTAGTGGTCAAATACCAAGAAGAAGTAAAGAAAGCGTCCGCTGCTGTCCAGGCCGTAGAGAAAGAAAAGCCTATGCCGATAGCAAAGGCGGAGAAGGGAAAAACAAAATTCCACATCATCGTAGACCCGGCTGAGTTCCCAGAGATCTCGATGTACAAAGGCGTCCGCTTTCAGCTCAAAGACGAGACCAACTTTGATAAATCTTCTTCTAAGATCGAATGGGAAGATGTCAAGCTAAAAAAACTGACAGGTATCGACTATCAGGTAGATTTTACCAAAGGTTCTAAGAAGATGTCAGTAGTTGCCACACCAGTCGTCGATGATAAAGACCTGCCTGCTGCACAAAAGATGTACGATCAGAAATTTGCCCAGTACCAGTCCAAACTCAGTGACCGCAAGGCAGCTGAAGAGAAAGCTAAACAGGAATACGAAGCCCGCGCCAAAGACATGGACGCTAAAATGAAAAAGGCCATAACCGAGCAGAAGGAAAAAGAGAGGGTCTATGAGGCTTCGCTTAATAGGACCCAGCTGGTGTATCGCACATTCTCTGTTTATCGTTTTGGAACTTACAACTGTGACAGCCCTGTGGGATGGCCTACTGAGACCAGTGTAGTCGCCAGCCTCACTTCGGAAAGCGGAGAGAAACTGGACCTCATGTGCCTCAATCTTGTAGAAAAAAGCCGCAATGCCGTTTTCCCTTATCAGGCCACTAAGGGAGAATGCAGGGATTTAAAATACAACGCATCAAAAGACAATATGCTATGGGCAGTGACCGCAGACAATAAGCTCGCCGTGGTAGACATCAATAGCTTCAAGGCTCAACAGACCAAAGGTGGCAATGCCCAGTTCAAATTCAAGATCGTAGACAAGGATTTCAAAAGCTCTGATGAGGTCAAAAAATACCTGGAGATATAAAAATATCAAACTGTGAACACGTGGACCGGCTGCAGCGATGTGGCCGGTTTTTTCGATAAATAAAACATGCAAAAACTACTTTTCATATTGTCCATCCTCCTCGCCACCTATGCTGCCTCTGCGCAGAGTGATCTGGAGCTGCATGTCAGGAAAGTACCTGACATGGTGATCACACCGGATAGTTTGTATTTCAAGAGCCATACTTCACGGACTTTTACGATCAGTGGCATTCCAGCTGGTTGCAAGCTCAAAGCGGAGTTCACCGGAGGCGATCTGACCATTCGCGACAACACAGTTGCACTTTTGCCGTTCTATATATATCGCGACTCTGATGTAGTCAAGCTAAAAAGCAAGGATATTTCCGGCTACAAAACCGCTAAGGGGGATTTTTATTCAGCGGAACTCAGGGTCACGGCAGTGGATGCCAAAGGTGAGATACGCACTCGGCTGTACCGGAATGTCTATGTCATGCCGCAGCGCCCTCCGCGCAATGTGCAATTGACGGCCGATGATTTTGATCGGCAGTTGAAAATCAATCTGGGCGATTCAACTGTATATTATAAACCAACTAAATGAACTGTCAAACCTGATGAAAAGGACTTTGTTTCTTTTATTAGCTGTACTGATATCGTTCTCTGCTTTTTCGCAGTCAGATGACCTTGCCTTCACCGTGAAAAAGAAAAAAGCCGGACCCATTACCATCAATTGGTTTGATTTTGACAGTCTTCAGGCCGGCCAGGTGTACCAGATAGCTCTCAATGATCCGAAGTCTAAAATTGCAGAGGACTCCATTCTTTGCCTCAGCATGGACTGCAAGCGATACAAGGCGAATATAGACCGGATAGAATACCTCGTATTTGGTAAAGACAAACCCGGCAAGGCGTACATCGCTTTATACTCTTTCAATCCCACCACCAAAACATGGAGGCAGAATTCCATGAGGCCCGTAGTATTTTTGGATAATACTTTGCGGAGCAAATAAGATTTCAGAATTTGCGTTATATTGCTGTCAGATCATTTTATGAACACATATTTCACGCTGCTATTTATATCTCTTCTCATAGCCTGTCACGCGCAGGAGACGGACCTCGCATTGAGAGTCACCAAAACAAAGCCACAGTATGTCATTTCTCCGGAAGTAGATGGACTGCACAGGGGCATCAGCTATGATTTTATTATATCCGGCCT
>JAOQAO010000090.1 GCA_025963485.1 Bacteroidota bacterium
GAGTTTAAAGTGGCTGCGATACCGGTGTCGGTTTTTTATCATCAGCATCTGGACCAGAAGGTGATCAGGTTCTGCTTTGCGAAAGAGAATGAAACGCTGGAAAGGGCGGCGGAGAGTTTGAGCAAGATCAAGTAGGCGGCGTTGTGAGGATTGTGGTTGGCGGGACGTCAATCGCGGGCATTGAATTTTGTGCTACGAGCAGCCTTGCTGCCGCCAGATATCGCCTCACCCATCTGCCTTCGGCATCTTCCCTCTCCTAAAGAGAGAGGGAAGAACCTACGGACTAAAAATCAGTCCTTTTATACATCGGAGGAGGCTTTATCAGCATCGGATTTAATTTTAAATAGGGCTGATTTGACAACTTTAAGAGAGTTGTCAAATCGGATAATTAATAAAAGCCATTTTCCTTTTATTATTTTGCGCATATAATGTCACCTGTTTAGATGGCCGCAAAAAACGAAACCCCCTTTAAAGGATTATATGTCTCTCTGGGCCTGATGTTTCTGGTCACAACGATAGGTGTGATGGGATTCATGGGGATAGAGGGCTATGGGCTGCTTGATGCTGTGTTTATGACTGTCATTACGCTATCTACGGTGGGTTATCAGGAGGTGCATCCTCTGAGTGATGCAGGCAAGGTGTTTGATACGATCCTTATCGTCACCAATCTCGGTTTGTTTACTTATTTCATTTCTACGCTCACCCGTTACTTTATAGACGGAGAGTTTCGCGCACATCTAAAAAACATGAAAATGGAACGTTCGATAGCTGCTCTCGAGGGGCACACCATACTCTGCGGCTATGGCCGCAATGGCCGGGCTGCGGCAAAGATCCTCAGCAAGAACAATGCATCCTATGTCGTCATAGAAAGGGCCGTTGCGGATAAGCAGCGTGCTACGCATCATATAGAGGGAGATGCGACGGATGAAGAGACACTGATAGCAGCGGGGATAGCCAGGGCTGGCGCGCTGATCACGACGCTCCCGGTGGATGCAGAAAACCTGTATATCGTACTCTCGGCGCGGCAACTAAACAGTAGGATCAAGATCATAAGCCGTGCATCTGATGACCAGGCGGTGAAAAAAATGAAGATCGCAGGCGCGGACAATGTGATCATGCCGGACAAAATAGGTGGGGCGCATATGGCTACACTGGTGCTCAATCCTGACCTGAAAGAGTTTATGGATGTGCTGTCCGCGCAGGGATATGACGGTACGACTGTAGAGGAGCTGCCGATCATAAGGCAGGTGCAACTACAGAACCTGGACCCGTGGCGTGCGACGGGTGCGAATATTCTTGCCATCAAAAAAGGCCAAAACCAGTATATCATGAATCCTGCCCATGATGTGCAGGTGAGTACGGGTGACCGGCTGATCGTGATGGGTAATAAAGAGCAGATAGCGGCGCTGAGGGAGTTGGTGTGATCGCCATAACGCAAGAGGGACAGGTCGCGCCTGTCCCTACAAGAAAATAAAATTCAGTTTGTTTTTTAAAATAGCCCTTCGACGCTGAGATACCTCTCTCCAGTGTCATATGAGAATGTCAGTACTTTGGATCCTTTAGGTATTTCGGGAAGTTTTTTTGCGACGGCGGCCAGGGATGCTCCGGATGATACACCGACGAAGATACCTTCTTCTTTAGCTGCACGCTGGGCGTAATCGTATGCTTCTTCTTTGGTCACCTGTATGGTGCCGTCGAGAAGTTCTGTTTTGAGGTTTTTCGGAATGAAGCCAGCGCCTATGCCTTGGATCGGGTGTGGGCCGGGAGCGCCGCCGCTGATGACGGGAGATGCTGCCGGTTCTACAGCGTATACTTTCAGGTTAGGGAATTTAGCTTTGAGCACTTCGGCTACACCGCTGATATGCCCGCCTGTGCCTACACCTGTGATGAGGTAGTCTATACCATCCGGAAAGTCGGCAAGTATTTCCTGCGCTGTTGTCTTTTTGTGTATCTCAATATTAGCCGGATTTTCGAACTGCTGTGGTATCCATGAATGAGGAGTTGTTGCTGCCAGTTCATTAGCTTTTTCTATGGCTCCTTTCATTCCTTTTTCGCGTGGTGTTAATTCCAGTTGAGCGCCATATACGGCCATCAATCTCCGGCGCTCGAGGCTCATACTCTCTGGCATGACGAGAATGAGCTTATAGCCTTTGACTGCGGCAACGATGGCGAGACCGATACCGGTATTGCCGGAGGTAGGCTCGATGATGACGGAGTCTTTATTGAGAAGGCCTTTCTGCTCGGCGTCTTCGATCATAGATAGCGCGATGCGATCTTTGATAGATGCTCCGGGATTGGCGCGCTCGAGTTTGGAGTAGACTTCGTGGTCATTGCCAAAGAGCCTGTTGATGCGGACGTGAGGCGTATTGCCGATAGTTTGTAAGATGTTTTGTGCCTTCATGACGATTTTATTTTTGGTTGAAAATTTCTTTGATAAAATGGATCAGATCATAAATTCGATAACGCTCTTCATTTCCGAGCGGTCGCGGATCTTGACTTCGCTTTTCTGGTATACGACAGACAACGGTGGTACGCTCTCAGTGAGCCATACATTGCCACCTATGACGGAGTCGTGGCCTACTACTGTTTTGCCACCGAGTATGGTGCTGCCGGAGTATATGATCACATTGTCCTCGATGGTGGGGTGACGCTGCCCGTGTGTAGTGCCTTTCTCTACGGTGAGTGCACCGAGTGTGACACCCTGGTATATTTTAACATTGTGGCCTATTACGGCGGTTTCTCCTATGACCACACCTGTGCCGTGATCGATAAAAAAGGAATCTCCTATTTGTGCGCCAGGGTGTATATCGATACCGGTTTTACTATGCGCGTATTCCGTCAATATACGTGGAAGGATCACAACATGATGCTGATATAAAATGTGTGCGAGTCGCTGTACAGCTATGGCATAAAAGCCGGGATAGGCGATGACGACCTCCTCCAGTGAGTTGGCGGCGGGGTCAAAGGTCAGGATGGCTTCTGCATCTCTTGTAAGCTTATCAAAGATATCTGGTAGCTCTTCGAAGAAGTTCTCGGCTATAGCGGGATTTGAATTGCTTGCTTCCAATAATGCTTCCAGTTTTGCCTTGAGCAGCGGTTCGCGCTGGGCGAGGAGGTCTACTGTGAGTTCGCTGCCCCAGCGGACAGGGAAAAGGAAATTGATGATCTCATCTGCGAAGCTCTGGGCATGTATCATCTGTGCGTATCCGTTTGGAAAACGGCGCTGGAATGATCGTATCTTTTCTAATAGCATAGCGTTTTGTGGTTTTAAGGTCAAAAAAAGCCCCTCAGTATGATGACTGAAGGGCTTGTAATATTTTTTAAGTTGATCGTTTACTACATAGCATATCCCTTCAGCACTGCCGAATCAGTACAACAACAAGCAATAACCGCCAATGGATGGATGGTGTTCATTTCTACTACGAATATAATATTATTTGGGTATTGCGGCAATGGCTTAAAAGGCGTCGCAAAGATTTCAGTGAAAGGATACTTATAAAAAAGAAGGATCGGCTCACCTGAGCCGATCCCATATATAAACAAGAAAGAGGATTCAGATATTAGGGATTGCGGGCGTAGATAAGGTTAAAGTATTCTTCGCCGAACATTTTGAGGAATTGCATCCTGACATTGTCTTCTACCGTCTGAGTGCATTCGACTATACGGCTTACGGAGCCGACATATATATTGATGATGCCGTTTCTAACGGCGGTCGAACCATCCCTGAGCAGTTCATTTGCTGTGTTGAAGCAGACGAGTGTTTCGTCCACATTGTGATCCCGGATAAGCTCTTTGGTATAATCGGCAAAACAGGCGATAGCCTGGCATACACTGTCTGCATCCTTCAGCATGGAAAGATCAATAGCCATTTTTGGTATTTCACTCTTAATGACCTCGTGAACCTGATTGTCTTGTATCATGATGGTAGTGTTTTGTATTATCTTAACAAAGATGGTGCCACGGACCTCACCCATCTGCCTTCGGTATCTTCCCTCTCCGAAATAGAGGGAGGAACCTGTTGAGTTGAATGCAGTTATAAATGGCAAAAAATCGAAGCAAAATCGGACTTGAAACTGTTTGTCGTTTTCATTGAAAGAACGCATCCCTATTGAGTTTGCGTATGCCGATGCTTGAGCGGATTTTCGCAGGTAACATTTATTAAGATAAAATTTTAACAAAACGATGTAAGGAAATAATGATTGGTACGAGTTTGGAAATCATAGATCTAAAATTCACTCATTATGAAAAAATTAGTTTCAATAGTAACCATTAGCATGTTGGCTCTGACCACATCATATGCTCAGAGCGACGATGTATACTATAGTAATAATAACGCATATGCATACAGCAGTTCCAGTAGCTACGATAATAGTTACGATAACAGCTATAACAATTCTTATCAGGACTATAATGAAAGCTACCAGACATTTTACGATGCGATGAGCCCGTATGGAAGCTGGGTATATAATCCCCGCTATGGATATGTGTGGAGGCCCGCGTTGGCAGCAGCCGGATTCTCGCCATACCTGACAGGTGGACACTGGACGTACTCAGAGTATGGATGGACATGGGTGTCAGACTATGCCTGGGGCTGGGCAGCATTCCACTATGGCCGTTGGTTTCACGATGACATGTACGGCTGGATGTGGACACCTGGTAGTGAATGGGCTCCGGCATGGGTCATGTGGGGAAGCTATAGCAATAATTACTGCTGGGCACCTATCGCTCCGGGATATGGATATAGCTCATACTACAGGCCAGAGGCCCGCTACTGGAACGTGGTAGGCTGTGGTCAGATCAATCAACCATACCTCAATAACTATGTAGCGTACCACGACGGAGTAAACAATACAGTAGTAAACCACAATGTATCGGTGACGAATATCAATGTCACTAACATCACGATCATCAATAACTACAATACGTATAACAACAATAAGTTTTTCGCAGGACCAAGAGTCAATGATGTAGAACGCGCTACAGGCCATAAAATAGCAGCGGTGACTGTGACAGCTGCAAACAAACCGGCCGCCAATCGGATAAGCGGCAACCAACTGGAGATATACCGTCCTGCTATCAAATCGACCATGCAAAACAATAATGGTATACAACGCCAGAATGGTACGGGTATGAATAGAACAATGGATGAGCAACGTGCTAATAATATGCAGAGAAGCATCTCGACAACTGCGAATAATGTCAATACGCAAAAAGTGGCTCAACAAAGACCGATGGAGCAGAATCAAGTGCAGAGGGTCAACGAAAGGAACTTCTCGCAGCCTGAAAGGCAACAAACGATGCAACCTGCGAAACAGCCAATATCGCAACCAGTGAGAGAGAATATGCAACAACAGAGGGCCAAGGCACAACCCGAAAGGCAAATTCAATTTTCTCAGCCGGTACAAAGACAACAAGTGTCAGAACCTGCCAGAGAAAATACACCACAGCAGAGGACTTTCTCACAACCGGTAAGGGAAAATACCCAGCCACAGAGGACCTTCTCTCAGCCGGTGAGGCAGACGCAAATGTCTCAACCAGTACAAAAGCAACAGGAGAGAAGAACAGCCACCATGCAGATGCCGGTGCAGCAACAGACCTCGCACCAGGCAGCACCAGTATCAAGAGGGTCGTTCGGCCCGGTGGCATCGAGAGGCAAGAAGTAAGTATCCACCGTTAGTTTCTATAAACAAAAAGGCGACCCGTCAGTCGCCTTTTTTGATTTAAACAAACATTAAAACTACTCTCTGGTAATATTTACGGGAGTGGGGGAATTTAGGTTTCAGTTTTGAAAGAAATTTACGGGGTGATAATAACCCCCAAACCCCCTAAAGGGGGCTTAACGGCCAGCCGCTTTATTTTCTGGCTTGTCCTATAAATGGGAAGATATAGTCACTCTGAATATTCGCTAAAAATGCATATAAATTGTGTTTCGTAATCGCTACATTCGTCCATCAATCAAAAAGCGGATGATACAGGCGAAAGTAAACGGCAAAGAGAACTATACGATAGACGGCAATAAGATCAATGGAGCGGAGTATGAGTGGGATATACTAGCGCTGGACAATGGGAGCTATCATATCATCAAGGGCAATCAGTCCTATAGGGTGACTGTAACCAATATCAATCACGAAGAGAAGACGATGCTGATCGAAGTCAATGGCAATGAATATGAGATCAGCATCAAAGATAAATATGACCTGCTGCTACAACAGATGGGGCTAAGCAATGCAACCTCAGCTAAGATCAATTTATTTCGCGCGCCTATGCCGGGACTGATCAAGGAAATATCTGTGAGCGAAGGCGCAGAAGTAAAGAAGGGCGATACGCTCATCATACTCGAAGCGATGAAGATGGAGAACTCGCTCAAGTCTCCGCACGATGGCAAAGTGAAAAAGATCAATGCTGTGAAAGGAACAGCGGTAGAGAAAAATCAGGTGTTGGTGGAGTTTGAATGAGATAGTCGGCCCCAAACCCACGGAGGGGGCTTTAATACAAATGCCAATACAATGGCACACGGATAAAACGGATTTAGTTTTTTAAAAAGCTATTTAAAATCTGTGACTTCGTCGACTGCTTCTGTTAATTCTTTGAGGGCTTTTTTGTTTTGTTCTTCGGTACGGGTTAGCAACTGAGAGAAGTAGCTATTGATAAACAGAAGGCTTTTATCAAGGCGTATTTTGTCAAAGTAGATCATGCCGGTGCGACGAATAGTGAAATCCAGTTCGTTGGTGACCATTTCATTATCGTAGCCGTATTTGATCTCGGCGGCGAGGGCTAGTTGGTCTACGTCCTTATAGGCATCTTTTAATTCATCTGCGTTTTTGAGTATCTGCTCTACATTGCGGCCGTAGCGATATACCCAGCGCTCACGGACGGCGTCGGTGAGATAGGAATAGTTGGCATCTGTGCTGATCTTTTGGGCGAAGTTGCGGAGGTCATCATCGGATGCGAAATCTCCGCCGCTCAGTTGATATTCTTTGGTAGAAGTTTTTTTGAAGCGAACTGTCGAGAGCAACTCCTTAGAAACCAGCTCAGCTATTTTTTCAGCCATTAGGCGGTAGCCGGTGAGTTTGCCACCGGCTATGGATATGAGGCCGGATGGCGATATGATGATCTCATCTTTTCGGGAGAGTTCGGATGGTGATTTTCCATCTTCATATATCAGTGGCCTGAGGCCCGCCCAGCTGGAGATGATGTCGCTGATCTTCAATTGAACAGTTGGGAACATCTCATTCACCGCATCGAGCAGGTATTGCGCGTCCTGCTGTGTAGGAGTGGGGGTATCTATATCCTGATTGTATACCGTATCTGTGGTGCCGACGTAGGTAATGCCATTGCGCGGAATGGCGAAGATCATACGTCCATCTTTCACATCAAAATAAGCGGCATTATGCAGCGGTAATTTCTCATAAGGAAAAACAATGTGTACGCCTTTGGTAAGCTGAAGGCGTTTGCCATAGAGGGACTGGTCCGTTTTGCGCACGAGATCAACGAAAGGGCCTGCTGCATTGACGACCTTTGTAGCTTTAATGTCAAATGTCTGACCGGATATATGGTCAAGCACTTTGGCGCCGCATATCAGATCATGGTCATCATATAGGGGAGCTGTGACACCTGCATAGTTGGCACAGATAGCTCCATTGGATACTGCGCTTTTGGCGAGCTCTATAACGAGGCGTGAGTCATCGGTACGGTATTCATAATATAAACCTCCTGCTGTTACTTTTTCAGGATTGAGCAAAGGTTCCTCACGGAGGGTTTCCTCTTTGCTGAGCATCCTCCTCAGTTCTTCTTTTTTGACACCTGCGAGAAAGTCATATACGCGGAGGGCCATCGACGTGGTCCCTTTGCCAAGTGAGCCATTTTTGACGATAGGCAAAAGCATTTTCTCGGGGATAACGATGTGACGGGCATTCCTATATACGATGGCGCGCTCGCTGCCGACATCGTGGACGAGTTTGAGTTCGAGTTGTTTAAGGTAACGGAGGCCACCGTGGATCAGTTTCGTAGAGCGGCTGCTGGTGCCTGAGGCGAAATCTGATTTCTCTACGAGTGCTACTTTCATACCTCTCAGTGCGGCATCCAGTGCTATACCACAGCCAGTGATACCACCACCTATGACGAGTATATCAAAGTGCCGTGTGCTGAGTGAGTCGATAAGTTCCTCCCGCGAGGTGAGTGAAAATTGCATGGTCAGTTGTCCGAAAATTTAGAGTCGTTTTTAGCTTTTTTCTTTTTGACGATCGGTATCTCTGTGGCCTTGAGATCATCGTAGCCTACCGTGACGACCCTGATCTTGAAAAAATCGCTTCGTCTGAATAAGGAAGCTGCAAACGCAGCATCTTCTATGGATGATCCGTAAATATAGTAGCTATCTGCGGCATTGAGCGATGGCGCGGTTTCTTCTATTTCGCTGAGGGGAATATTCTCTGCATACTCGATGTGCTCTGACTCATACTCATCATCGGAGCGGGTGTCTATGAGATAGAACTCGTCAAATTTGTAATCTATGCCAAACTCCTCTGCATCTATATCGATGATCAGATCAGAAGCCCCCCCGGCAGCCAGCCATGCGTCATAGCCGCCATCGAGATAGCCTGCTATGGTGACTACGCCCGTTTTGGCGAGATCACGGCATGCCTTTTCTTCCTGGCCTTTTTCCGCCACGATGATCGCGCTGTACTCGGGATCGAGCGTCAGTTCTGCGTATTCTTTGAAACGGTCAGATAGGGGTATATGTATGGCCCCGGGTATGAAACCCTGTAAAAAAAGAGATGACGGCCTGGTATCTATGACCAGAGTGCCGTCATCTAATAAAACGGATGCCTCCGCTATGGTTAGTTGATTCATTCAGACTGCGTAATGGTACGCGAAGTTAATGCAGTCTGCTTATTTATCCATGTATTTATGGAGATTCTGATTGATATGCTTCACTTTGTCATAGTTGACAGAGTAGTGCTTCTCTTTGCCATTTCTCTCATAGTTGACGAGATCGGCATCCCTCATGATCTTGAGGTGCTGAGACGCGATAGACTGATCGAGATGGAGAGAGGTGTATATATCATGCACCTTGACTGACTTTTTATTGTCAATAAAAGCGATGATCTCCAAGCGGAGCGGATGTGAGAGCGCCCTCATTACTGAGGCTGCGACCTTGGACTTGGAATAATCGATCGGTAACGTTTGCTTTTTCATGTCTTTTGATAATATAAGTAATGCGTAAAAAATTTATGTTCAGATGCACATGCCAATAAAAATCAATGGTCCAAATTTTTTAATTGCCTCACAGTGAAAGGATCATCAGATGTGCTACATAGAGCAAAAACTGAGCCACCCCATAGTGAGTCATAGGTAGGTAATATGTCAAAGACGAAGTAAAAAAATTACTGAGCCAGCTTCTCTACAAGAGCAGCTATTTCTTCCATTCTTTTAGCGTTGATAGAGTAGTAGATGAACTTGCCATCTCTCTCTGTCGTGAGTACATCGGCCCTGCGGAGGATGGCGAGATGCTGTGAAGCGACTGACTGCTCAAGCCTGAGCTTGATATAGATCTCTGTGACGGTCATTTGTTTTTTCTCCTCTATGAGTTCCATGATCTCTTTGCGCAGAGGATGATTGATAGCCCTGAGAGTCAATACTGCTTTCTTCAGCATTGCGTATTCCAGCTTTATAGCTTCATTGGTGGAGGGCTTAGTGAGTACCAAAACTTCCTTGTTTGATTTTACTGCCATTGGGTCGTCGTGTTTGTATTATAAAAATAAAAAATTTATTTGATTTTCATTCGTCCTTCGAATTCTTTCAGATAAAAAGGCTCGTAGTAAGTCAGGTCAACAAACTCTTTCTTTATAAAAGATTCATAGGAAAGAGATGAGATATTAGACGAAACACATTGAATATTTTCAATAATTGTGCCAAACTTAATATTTGAGGAAAATTTTATCATTTTATATGAACCCGGGCCTCCGAAATATATATTCGAATCATATAAACGTAAAAAGGTATCAAACAGATTTACATCAATTGTCACAAAACTGTCTTTTTGTAGAATTTTAGCCCCGTGATCATAAACTGCCATATAGACATCCTCTCTGCGGGCATCTATCATCGGCACAAATATGCCCGTGACATCAGCCGAAATGGCAGACATTTGGCTGGCAATACCCATTAACGTGGGAATGGCGATAAGAGGTATACCGAGACCATAACATATTCCCTTGGCGACGGAAGCGCCGATACGCAATCCGGTGTAGGAACCGGGGCCACTGCTGATAGCGATAGCAGATACATCGGAGAGCCTGAGTTGTGATCTCGCTAATAAATCGAATATCAAAGTGTTGAGTATAGAGGCATGTTTATTGCCGGAGAAATCATTATTCTCCAGGACGACTCTGCCCTGATCAGAGAGGCAGACCGAACAAACCGGTGAGCTGGTATCAATATTTAATATGAACGCCATTATATACAATGCGAATAAAATATTTTACTTTGACATTACAATCATTAAGCCCATCCTTTGATTGACGGTCGGTATTGCGTCGAAACCCCAGGCGAACGGAATACCGGTTTATACGTATATACTATATTCAGAATGAAGTGCCTGATATGAAGAGTGACGAAAATATGGACCTGACCGAAGAAATACATAAGATCCGCGAACTGCTCAGGCAACGCGAGCCTAAAGTCAAGGAGATCATCGAGTCCACTCTGGCTGTGGCTGAGTCTCTGCATGATATCGAAAAGACGGGCGACCTGCTCGTCAGCTACTCCAACTACTACTCGCTCATAAAAAGAGACCTGAGCAAATGCCTGGAGTATGCAGAAAGGGCAAAGGCGTATTTTGATATGAATATACCCCGCAGGGCGTCCTACTACTATGGCAACCTGGGGATCAACTACCACTTTTTCTTCAAACTGCCCGAGGCGCAGGCGGCCTACCTGACGGCCATACAGCACATGGAGAAAATAGAAGACAAGAGCGAAGCAGAATCAAATATGCTGGCTACGATCTACTATAACCTATACATCCTTTTTAGTTTCACTGACCTGGCGATATTGGACCGGAGCTACCTGGACCGCGCACTGGCACTGTACAGAAAAAATAATCATGCACCGGGTATCATATTCTGCTATGGCGCTATCATCAATGACCTGGAGAAGCAGGGCAAAGTAGAAGAAGCGATGGAATACTCCCAGGCGAGGCTGAAACTGGCTGAAGAAACGGGTAATACACTGCAGACCGGACTGTCATCATCGACTACAGGAATGCTATATGCAAAACTGGGTGACAGAAAATCATCAATAAAATATTTCGCGAGGGCTCATGAGATATTATTTGGCAAAGATATAGTCTCCTTCCACGCGAGCTACTATGACGAGCGCGCGCGCGCGCACCTGGCGCTGGGCGAATATGAAGATGCGATCAAGTCATTCCATAAAGCGCTGGAGCAATACCAATCTATAGAAGCAGCCACGCTAAACCTGTCTAAAATATATAAGCTCATGGCGGAGGCCTACGAGAAGGCCGGCAAGTATGCGGAGGCGATAGCGTATGAACGAAAGCATAGCCAGGTACTGCTCGATAATTTCAAAGTAGACAAAGTGCTCTTCATGGGTGTGGTGCAAAAGGATTTTGAAAAAGAACAGCAGGAAAGGGAAACCGCGATGCTCAAGCAGAAAAACGAAGAGATACAGCTCTACGTGAACCAGCTCGAGCAATCCAATGAGGAGCTGAAACAATTTGCCCACGCTGCATCGCATGATCTGCGCGAGCCGGTGCGGATGATCGTATCCTATACAGAGCTACTGGAGATGAGCCTCAAGAAGCAACTCAATCCAGAGCAGCAGGAGTTTTTCACCTATCTGAAAGAGGGTGGAAAGCGGATCAATGAAATGATCTCAGGAATATTGACCTTCTCCAAAGTGCACAGCCATGATGAGCTGACGAGTGTCGACCTCAATGTGACGATGCAGCGGGTAAAGGAAAACCTGAAGATGGCTATGGCGGCGAAAAATGTACATATAGAATGCGACAAACTGCCAGTGGTCAAAAGCAATTCGATCCTGATGATACAGTTGTTTCAAAACCTGATATCCAATGCGATCAAGTATAATCAATCTTCCAAACCAATTGTGAAAATCACGGCTGTGCGGGAAGGCGGATTTTATCAGTTCACTGTAGCGGATAATGGTATCGGTATAGAAGATAAATACAGGGAGAGCGTCTTTGATATGTTCTCCAGGCTGCATAACAGGGAGCAATATTCAGGCTCCGGTATCGGGCTGGCGATCTGCAAAAAAATAGTAGAGCGAATGGGAGGCAGTATATGGAACAGCGCGAATCAGGATAATGGCTCGGACTTCATTTTTACTTTGCCTGCAAGCTATTGAAGGCGCCTAAGCCGTGATCGAGAAATTCTTTAAACTTTTTGGAGTCGTCCTCAAAGCCATTCCATGGATTGGTGAGCCGTCTCTCGTCAGGACTGATCAATACATATTGCGGCTGCGTATTGGTATTGAAACATATCGCCTGGAAGTCGCTCCATTTGTCGCCATAGGAAGTCCTGTCATCTCCATTGTCGGGTGATTTGTAAACCATGTCGGCAGGCAGCTTTCTTCTATTATCATCGACATAGAGGGATACTATGATGTACTTCTGGCTCAGGCGCTGATAAACCTCAGGGTCTATCCATATTTTCTCCTCCATCTTGCGGCAGTTAGCGCAGTTGTATCCTGTGAAATCTATGAATATAGGTTTATGCTCCTTGCGAGCCTGAGCGAGCGCTTCATCATAATCATGAAAGCAGCTGAGATCATTTGGGCACTCTGATTTTTTGGGAAAAATGGAGTAATAGTTGGGTGGGATGAATCCGCTCAATAAGGTAAGATCACGACCCGTGAGGCCGTAACCACAATATAACGTGAATGCCAGAACCAGAGCGGATATAGTCAGCCTGATGGGCGACCTCTTATTGATCGGGCTTTCGGATTTGAATTTGATCAAGCCGATGAGATACAAAAATAAAGCGGCGCCAAGTATGACCCAAATGCCGAGGAATATTTCCTTTTTCAGAATGCCCCAGTGGCCCTCGAGATCGGCGTTAGAGAGGAATTTCAAAGCGAGTATCAACTCTATGAACCCAAAGAACTTTTTGACTGTGTCCATCCATCCGCCTGATTTAGGTAGTGACTTGAGCAAGTCAGGGAAGAATGCAAATAGTGTGAATGGCAGGCCCATGGCTAGGCCAAAGGAGGTCATGCCCACGACGAGATTGAGTTTGCCATTGGCAGAAGTAGCGAGGCTAGCGAGCAAAGTGCCTATCAATGGGCCTGTGCATGAGAAAGAAACAATGACAAGTGTAAGCGCCATGAAAAAGATACCGATCAATCCACCGACATTGGAAGCTGAGTCGATCTTGGTGGCGAGGGAACTGGGCAATGCGATCTCATAGTAGCCGAAGAATGAAAAGGCAAAGACCATGAAAATGGAGAAGAAAAATATATTGACCCAAAGATTGGTCGCGATGACATTGAGCGTATTGGACGAAAGATTGAAGATCAAAAATGGCAGGGACAGGAGGAAGAAGATGAGCATGATGCTGAAGCCATAGAAAATAGATTCCCCGCGGCCTTTGGTTTTATTCTCTCCCCTTTTGATGAAGAAACTAACTGTAAGGGGTATCATCGGGAAAACACAAGGCGTAAGCAGAGCGAAAAGGCCACCGCCAAAACCAAGGATGAAAGCAAGCCATGTAGATATAGGCTCTTCTTTCTGCCCGCTCACGGCGTCTGCAAATTTTTTCTTATTGAAGAAGTTCTGGTAGTAGGCGGACATCTTTGCGACATTGCGGCTAATCTCATCTGTATCTGTGGCAGCTGGTGTAGCTGCCGCTGCACGTGCAATGGAATCCGCTGCATCTCCTGCGTTGGAATTATCGCCACCGCCCGAAGCGCTTTCTTTGCTAACCGGTTTAACTGCTGTGGTGTCGATCTTTTTTGCCTCTCCATCTAGGGTCACTGTGATCTTGAAATCTTTGGTCTCAGGTGCGAGGCAGGACCTGTCATCGCAGACCTGAGCTTCTACGTAGCCGGTGACCGTAGTATTCTTTTTAAGTTTTATTTTTTGAGTAAAGATGGCCTTGTCTTCAAATATTTTGATCTTTTCGCCGATCTGCGGATCGTCTATGATATGCACATGGGGCCCGCCCTCCGTAGTAGGGCCGACCAGTTCTATATCCACATTTTTATCTATGGAAATGAGGGTCGGTTTCGGGGCATCGCCATCCACTTTCTGACTGTAGCCGTGCCATGGTTTATCGATAGCCATGGTGAATATGAGATTGTACTCGTTTCCTTTGAGATGCTCAGCGCGGAAGCTCCAATGCCTCGGCGTCATGATCTGCGCAAAGGAAGTGCTACTAATGAGAAGAAATAAAATTAAGGTCTTTAAATGCTTCATGATGTGAGATGAAGGGCAAAAATAGATAAATGTCTGAACTATGATTTTTTTGATTTGCGTGATTGCAGTGATTTAAAAGCCGGTAGTGGTAGTCCTTATTTCACTACTGCTTACCACTCGTCATTTAGATACAGATTGCTTCAATTTTTATCACTTATATTTTTAGAAGCGAAAAATTTCGCAATGACGTACCGGGTTATGGTATTACGATCTCAAACTTCTTTCGCTCTGGAGCGAGGCAGGATTTGTCATCGCAGGCCATAAACTCGAGTGTGCCTGTGACCTTTGCTCCTTTTTTCGCTTTGACGGTTTGCTCGAAGACCGCTTTTTCTTCAAAGAGCCTGACCTTGACCTGAAAGACGTCATCGACCATATCTTTCATTTTGGGCCCGGTTTCGGTCATTTTGCCTACGAGCTGTACGTCGGCATTTTTGTCAAAGGCAAAGCTGGTTTTGACCGGGCCGCCGTCCTGTATATTCATGCCGTATGTATGCCATGGTTTGTCGATCACAGCCGTGAAAGTGACCTTGTATTCATCATTCTTTACCTTTTCGGCCTTCCAGGTCCAGTGTACAGGCCGGATAATCTGTGCAAAGGAAGAAACGCTAATGAAAAGCAATGCAATAAGGAGCTTGAAACGAGACATATGACTTATGTTATATACCAAAGTTAGGATAATATAGGTGGCGCACTATACCCGGATGCTTTTTGAGACAGGTGTTAAGGTTTTTTGGGTTTTGAGCGGAATAGGGGTAATAGCGCCTGACGCAGTCCTATTTATCCTAATATGAGAAAAATTTTGCCGTTTCAATAGGGAAGTTACCTTTAGAGAATTAAATATTTTAAAAAAGACAATTTATCGGGCTTGTCGACCCTGGCAGTGAGCATGCACTGAAAAACAATGCCGGACAATGCCGAAAGCCGTATCAGAGTAGGCAATAACCAAAAACCAAAAAATTTATGAATGATTACGGAAGTGCAGGAGCAGCAGGTGGCCTAATGGCCATGATCATGGGAATGATGATGATAATATTAACCGTCCTCGGTATCATCTCCCTTTTTTTTACAATTTGTTTCTGGAAGATATTTTCCAAGGCAGGTCAGCCAGGATGGGCTATTCTAGTTCCAATCTATGGTGTTTTAGTATATCTCAAGATAATAGGTAAGCCATGGTGGTGGTTATTAGTCCTTATGTTCGCGCCGGCCATACTTTTTATGATCAAGGTTTGGCTAGGTTTGCTGGCACTTATAGGATTGTCGGTTTATTTCAATCTGGAACTGGCGAAATCATTTGGTAAGAGTACGGGATTTGCGGTCGGCCTAATCCTGTTAAATGTCGTATTTATACCATTGCTCGCTTTTGGCGATGCCGTATATGTAGGTCCAGCGGGAGTGCCCGCCGCATCTGCTACGCCCACAGTTTAATTTTCGGGAATCACTAATTGCAATATATAAGGGCGGGTCATTTGATCCGCTTTTTTTATGTCTGAATTAGTCGGAAAAAATGAAGGCTATTCCACGCCGATGGTGTCGGCTTTCCAGAGCTGATAAGTGCGCTCCATCTGGCGGATGTGTATAGGGATGTGTTCCTCATATATCTCAAGCCATTTCTCAAAGCCCATCTCGCCTGACTCGGAGTGCAATACAGTGGCGGTTTGCCATGTGTGCTCGGGAACTGTTTTGATAAGTTTGTAGGTCATATGGCGGAGCAGCTTGAACAGGTTCAGTGCGTCATCAGTGGATTGGTTGTGATAGTCGAGCGCTTTGGCCCACAGGGCATCTGCGTATCCATATACCCCGCTACCCGGTTCTGCTATGAAGCGACGGCAGCGGATGTAGGAGTTGGCCTCGCTGTCTGCGATATGGATGATGATCTCGTGTATGCTCCATTTATCCGGGCCGGGTTTCCACTGCCACATGTCTGTAGGGTATTTCCACAGGGCTGCCATTAGGTTTTCGTATGCTTTGCCGTAGGAGGTGATGAGTTCGTTGCGTTGCTGAGTGGTCATAGTGTAGTACCTGTTTCAGGCAAAAGTAGCGCAATCCGACAAAACCAAAGCGAGGCAAATGTGGATAGCAGGAGAGGATTGTCCTAAAAAAGAAAGAGACGCAATCGATGGATAGGGCGATGCCCTATTCTAGAGGCTTGTCGCCCCTTCAGGGCTTAATGCAAAATACACCTGCGGACAGGCTATGCTACAAAAAGAAAGAGCCGCAATCTTTTGCAGCTCTTTGTTAATATATGTGTATGGCTTATTTGCCTGTGCGTTTGCGTTCGTGCTCTTTCAGATAGATCTTGCGAAGGCGGATACTTTTTGGCGTTACCTCTACATACTCATCTTCCTGGATGTACTCCATGGACTCTTCAAGGCTCATGATGGTAGGAGGAGCGAGGTTAGACTTCTCATCCGTACCAGAGGCGCGGAAGTTGGTTAGCTGCTTCGTCTTGCTGATATTGACTACCAGGTCGCTCGGGCGTATGTGTTCGCCTACTATCTGTCCTTCATAGATATCGTCACCGTTTGGCAGGAAGAACTTGCCACGATCAGCGAGTTTGTCCATCGCATATGTTACTGCTTTGCCGTTTTCCATAGAGATCAGTACGCCTGCTATACGTGACGGGATGTCACCTTTCCATGGTTCGTAACCCTTGAAACGGTGGCCCATGATAGCCTCACCGGCGGATACGTTGAGTATCTGGGTGCGCAGGCCGATGATGCCACGTGCAGGTATCTCAAACTCTACATGCATCAGGTCGCCTTTAGGCTCCATATTGATCATCATGCCCTTGCGCATGGCTATCTGCTCGATGCATTTACCAGCCACTTCCTCTGGTGCGTCGATGGTCAGTACTTCTATTGGTTCGCACTTCATGCCGTCGATCTCCTTGATGATGACACGCGGGTTGCCGATACACATTTCATAACCTTCGCGGCGCATAGTTTCTATCAGGATACCTAAGTGTAGTACACCACGGCCGTAAACTATAAAAGTATCTGCTGAACCAGTTTCCTCTATGCGGAGGGCCAGGTTCTTTTCGAGCTCCTTGTAGAGGCGCTCGCGCAGTTTCTGAGAGGTTACAAATTTGCCTTCTTTGCCGAAGAATGGACCGGTATTCACCGTGAATACCATGCTCATCGTAGGCTCATCGATAGAGATAGGAGGCAGGCCTTCCGGCTTCTCGATATCTGCTACTGTATCACCGATGTCAAATCCCTCGATACCTGCGATAGCGCAGATGTCGCCGCATTCTACCTTTTCAGCCTTCATTTTGCCGAGGCCGACGAATGTGTAAAGCTCTTTGATCTTGGACTTCATGACAGAACCGTCCCTTTTGACAAGTGATATTGCTTTGCCTGCTTCTACAGATCCGCGAGTGACACGGCCTACGGCGATACGACCGAGGAAGCTGGAGAAATCAAGCGATGTGATCTGCATCTGCGTCGTGCCCTCTACCACAGGTGGAGCAGGGATGTGCTCGATGATCTGATCGAGGAGATATATGACGTCTTCTGTAGGATTCTTCCAGTCTGCACCCATCCATCCGCGTTTAGCCGCACCATATACAGTAGGGAAGTTGAGCTGGTCTTCTGTGGCGCCGAGGTTGAACATGAGCTCAAATACCGCTTCATGCACTTCATCAGGGCGGCAGTTCTCTTTATCTACCTTATTGATAACGACGATAGGCTTTTTGCCGAGGGCGATAGCCTTGCTGAGTACGTAGCGGGTCTGAGGCATGGGGCCTTCAAACGCATCTACGAGGAGGAGCACTCCGTCGGCCATATTGAGTACACGCTCGACCTCACCACCGAAGTCTGCGTGACCCGGGGTATCGATGATGTTTATCTTTATACCTTTATAATCGACAGAGACGTTTTTGGCGAGGATAGTGATACCCCTTTCGCGTTCCAGGTCATTATTGTCCAGTATCAATTCTCCTGCATGCTGGTTTTCCCTGAAAAGGGAGCATTGATGTAGGATCTTGTCGACGAGGGTAGTTTTACCGTGATCGACGTGTGCTATTATAGCTATATTTCTTATATTCATAATTATCTATCTTGCGAAAAGCCCGCAAAAGTACGAAAATATTGGACATTTTCCATTATCTTGCTTTAGATAAAAGTTTGACCTAATGAAGTGTATAGTCAAGTCGTCAAAATGTGGATTTTTTGTTCATAAGTTTGCATTTTAGGATATTTAACTTAAGTTTGTGAACTTATCAACCATACCAAACCAAACCGGTCCCATATGAAGTGTGTTTTTTCTCATGTGTTAACGATAGCGCTGTTTTGCTCCCTCGGTCTCGTGACTATGGAGACTAAAGCGGCTATAGTACCTGCCGAAAACGAAAAAGTGTATGTCGGTGCTAATGAATTGAACGAACAACCGTTAGCTATTGACTCTACTGCTACAGAGGCAAAATCCAAGGATAAAAAAGAAAAGAAGCAGAAAGGCGAGGGAAAATCAAAAGGACAGAAGGATTCTCAGAACCAGACTGAATTCATGAAGGCGGATATGGACGCCAAAGAATATAATTTCTACGACCGCAAGAAGATAAGCACCCCCCTGATGCCGAGATATGACCTTGATTCTGCGGTATATCAGAAGGGATTTAAGAAAAAAGAAGAGCAACAAAAAGCTTTTACCCAAAACAAATACCACTATCCGGCCC
>JAOQAO010000105.1 GCA_025963485.1 Bacteroidota bacterium
AACCGGATCATCCAGATCAATATAGAGGATGAGATGAAGACGGCCTACATAGACTACTCTATGTCGGTCATCGTGAGCCGTGCCATCCCCGATGCACGCGATGGACTAAAACCAGTACACCGCCGTATCCTATTCGGTATGAACGAGCTCGGCATGGCGCCGGGCAAACCCTACAAGAAATCTGCCCGTATCGTGGGTGAAGTAATGGGTAAGTACCACCCGCATGGTGATACCGCTATCTATGACTCCATGGTCCGTATGGCACAGGACTGGTCACTGAGGTATCCGTTCGTAGATGGTCAGGGAAACTATGGCTCTATCGATGACGATCCACCGGCAGCGATGAGGTACACCGAGGCGAGATTTCGCAAGATCGCCGAGGAGATGCTGATGGACATCGAGAAGGAGACCGTGGACATGCGTCTGAACTTCGACGATACGCTCGAGGAGCCGACCGTGCTCCCTGCCCGTATCCCCAACCTGCTGGTCAACGGCGCCTCCGGTATCGCCGTAGGTATGGCTACCAATATGCTCCCTCACAATCTGTCTGAGGCTATCGATGCCTGTGTACAGTATGTTGACAATAAAGATGTTACTGTAGAAGAGCTCATGCAGTCCGTGAAGGCGCCTGACTTCCCTACCGGTGGTACTATCCACGGTGTGGAAGGCGTCCGTCAGGCATTTCTGACCGGTCGTGGCAGGGTGGTCCTGCGTGGCAAAGCGATCATCGAACCCATGACGTCCAACCGTGAGCAGATCATTATAAACGAGATCCCGTACCAAGTGGTCAAGAGCGATATGATCAAAAAGATCGCCGATCTGGTAGAGGAAAAGAAGATAGAAGGCATCACGGACGTGCGTGATGAATCTGATCGCGATGGTATCCGGGTGGTGATAGAGCTGCACAGGGATGCTATGTCGAGCGTCGTGCTCAATCAGCTGTACGCCCTGACCCCGCTGCAAACGTCCTATGGAGTGAACAATGTCGCGCTGGTCGGTGGCCGTCCGATGCTGCTCAACCTGAGGGACATGATCAAGTGCTTCGTAGATTTCCGCCATGAGGTGGTGGTCAGGAGGACCAAATTTGAACTGAAAGAAGCTGAAAAGCGTGCTCATATCTTGCAAGGTTTGCTCATCGCCCTCGACCATCTGGACGATGTGATCAAGCTGATCAGGAACTCCAGACTGCCGGAAGAAGCCCGCGAAGGGTTGATGACGAACTTCCAGTTGAGCGAAATTCAGGCTCGAGCGATACTTGACCTGAGGCTACAGAGACTCACTGGTTTAGAGCGTGATAAGATAAAGGAAGAATACGACGAGCTGATGAAAACCATCGCTTATCTCAATAGGATATTGAACGAGGAGCCACTCCGCTATGAGATCATCAAGGCGGAACTTCTGGAGATCAAGGAGAAGTATGGTGACGTGCGTCGTACTGATATCGAGTTTGCCGAAGGCGATATCAATATTGAGGACTTGATCCCTAATGAAGAGGTCGTCGTCACGATCAGCCATCTGGGATATGTTAAAAGGACATTGTCGAGCCAGTTCAAAACTCAGAATAGGGGAGGACGGGGTTCGAAGGGTTCTGCATCGAGAGATGAGGACTTTATCGAGCACCTCTTTATCGCCAATAATCATAACTACATCCTGTTCTTCACCCAATCGGGCAGGTGCTACTGGATCAAGGTATATGAACTGCCGGAAGGGGAGAAGACCTCCAAAGGCCGTGCGATCCAGAACCTGATGAACGTGCCGAAGGAAGATAAGATCGTAGCATACCTGCCGGTCCTCAATCTGAAAGAAGACGAATATTTGGATAATAACTACCTGATATTCTGCACAGAGAATGGCATTATTAAGAAAACTACTTTAAGAGCATATAGTAATGTCCGTAAGGGTGGCGTGAACGCTATAGAGATCCGCGAGGGTGACGAACTGGTACAAGTGGCCATGACTCACGGTACCTCAGAGATCGTTATGGCGACCAAGTTCGGCAAGGCGATCAGGTTCAATGAGCAGAAAGTTCGCTCTATGGGCAGGACGGCGTCCGGTGTGATCGCTGTCGACCTCAATGACGAGGACGGCCACAATCAAGTGATCGGTATGATCACCGTCAATCCGGAGAATAAGGAGGAAACGATCCTCGTGATCTCTGAGAAGGGCTATGGCAAACGTACCGATATAGAGGACTACCGTATCACCAATCGTGGTGGCAAAGGTGTCTCGACTATCAAAAGGACTGATAAAACCGGTGATTTAGTTGGAATACTCAATGTAACTGACAATGATCACCTTATGATCATCAATAAGTCAGGTATCGCTATCCGTATGGCGGTCGAGCAGCTGAGGGTCATGGGACGTGCCACACAGGGTGTCCGCCTGATCAAGCTCGATGGCAAAGACAGTATCGCAGCGATCACCAAGATCGTAGATGGCAAGCTGAACTACAACGCCGACGAAGATGGCGAACTGGGTGCAGCGGATACCAGCGGTGAGGTCGTGGAATAAAGTACGCTCAGTATGAAAACACAGGTGCTGCTCTTAATAATTTGTTTATCTGCTCTTTGTGCGTCAAAGTGTGATGCTCAGGCTTTTGATAAGGGTACCCGGATAATAGATGTGGACATGGCATGGGCAGAGATGCTTCATTTCCCTGTCGGAAATACTAATCCATACAGTACTACAGACTATGGGCATATCAAAAGACTCATTCCTACACTTCAGATTTCTGTTCAGGAGGAGTTTGCTGTACATAAGTATGTGGGAGTTGGCTTTATAGTAGGCTTGGGTGGCAATCCAAGCGCCCTCATGCGCGAGGTCAATGTCACGGCGGGGATATTCAGCAATTTTCACTTTTATCAATACCTGACAGATAAGAAATCTAAAAACATCCATCAGGATAAGCTGGATATCTACATCGGCCTGATGGCAGGATCAGGAGTGGCCATACATCCATATGGAGCAAATGACCTATTCTATAATCACTCGTTTTATGACGCACTCGCATGTGTTGGCCCCCATGTAGGGTTCAATTATTACTTTAAACCAAGCATAGCTCTGAATGGTCAGGTCGGGTTTGGAATGAACGTGGTGCAGGTCGGTGTGGTAGTCAAGCCAGGCAATAAGAAGAGTATTAGATAAAATTGACTTACAGTACTTTATGCGCATAACTATATCCTGTACCCTTCTTTTGATATTCATCTGCACGCTTTCATCCTGTGAGAGGTGTGTTCCTACTATTCTGTGCCCATACAAGAATCCCCAGTACTTTTCAGTACAAAATGGTGATACCCTGGTTATCGGTTTCCCCAATGTCTTTACCCCAAACGATGATGGAATAAATGACAGGTATGAAATATTTAGCAGAGGGGTGACTGATGTACTTTATAGCATTTATAATCCTTTAGGTACCAACATAGCTAATTTTGGTGGTCTCCAATTATGGGATGGTACGATAAATGGTAAACCTGCCGATATAGGTATCTACGCCGTAAAGGTGACCGCTAAAACGCCTTCAGGGGAAAAAATACGGTTAAGTGGGACCGTCAGCATAATAGGGGGTGAGTTTCAGGGTGATAAGTCCCGTTCTGCTGATGGCTCGTTCTATTGGGAAGTGCATAATTCACAATTCCCTGTACAATTTGCCTACTCAGCTATCTTTAATCTATACCGGCCCAATGGTGAATATGCTATTACTAGCGAGGTTCACAACTGTCATTAAATTAAAGTAACAGGATAAAATTATTTATAGATTTGCAATCACATTTTACAACTAACTCTTCAATATGAAAAAGATCGTTTTTGCCCTATTATCGATCGTTTTGACCCTTTCGGTGTCAGCTCAGAGCGGCAAGGTAATATCGGCGTACAACTACCTGCAGGCATACAATAATAAGGAAGGCGTCAGCAATCTCGATGAAGCAACCAAGAACATAGACCTGGCGGCTCAGGACGAAAGCACCTCCAAAACGACCAAGACTTGGTGGTATCGCGCACAGATCTACCAGAACATCTCCAACGAGACTACGCTGAAGGACAAATATCCTAAAGCATCTCTCGAAGCGCTGCTGTCATACCAGAATATGCAGAAGATGGTCGATCCTAAGTTTAAGGACTGGGCAGATGCTGTGGAGAATATGAAAGCGCTGACTGTCAGCCTCCACAATGATGGTGTGACTGCCTATCAGGCCAAGAAATACACGGATGCCTATACGTACTTCATGGGAATATCGGATATCAATGATATCCTGGTAGCACACAGCAGCAAAGTGACCGAGAGCACCCTGAGCAGCGGTACACGCAATGCGGCCCTCAGCGCAGAAAGTGCCAAGGACACCAGCAAGGCGATCGTTGCTTACAAAAAGTTCCTTCAGATCGGCCCGGATTCTGTCAAAGCGTCTGTGTATCATTCACTTATAGGATTGAATAAGAAAACGAACCCGGATGAAGCTAAGCGCCTGGCTGACGAAGGCATAGCCAAATTCCCGGATAATAGCGACCTGCTGATAGACAAGATAAACTTCTATGTCACTGAGAATAAGTATACTGAAGCTATCGACTACCTCAAGAAGCTGCAGGTCAAAGATCCTAATAATATAGAGATAATCTACGCACTGGCCAACTCATATGACAACTCCGGTGACTCGGTCAATGCTAAGAAGGTTTACCTCCAGGCGCTGGCGATCAATCCTGATCACTTTAAGTCAAACCTGGGTTTGGGTGCCTTGCTGTTCAATACCGGCAATAAGATCAACAACCAGATGAATGCATTGTCTATGAGCGCTGCAGACCAGAAAAAGTCTGACGCACTCAAGGTGCAGAGAAATGCACTATATGCCGAGGCTAAACCATATCTGGCAAAAGCCCAGGCAAAAGACGGCACCAACAAGCAAGTCGAGATGGCCCTTAAGACCATTGAGGCTTTGACAGGTGGCAAATAATAGCTTTGATAGCCACCCATTTAATCAACATTATCAACTATAATTAATATTATGTTAAATGGTGTTTCGGAGGGTAGCCTCTGTAGATAGTCCGGCCACCTTTTGTACCACGATTGACGAACAACTCACAACTTCCCTTTCAAACCAAACATTCATGAAAAACCTTTCGCTTATCATAAATGCCGTACTCGCTATCGCGATCGGTGTTCTCTTCGTTCTTTATTTCAAGGACCACAAAAGTGTAAAAACTACTTCCAGCACCTCTACCACGTCTACGACTGCCGTACCAGATGCCGGGATCGCTTATGTCGACCTGGACACTATCGCCACCTACTATACCTTCTATAAGGATAAAAAGGCTGAACTGGACAAAAGCAAGACCGGTATCGAGGCTAGCCTAAAGGCCAAGGTGGATGCTTTTCAGAAAGATGCTTACAATTTTCAGCAGAATGCTGCCAATATGACGCAATCTCAGGGTGAAATGGAACAAGCCCGCCTCCAGCAGCGCCAGCAGCAGATCATGCAGGAGCGCGATGACATGACGAGCCACCTGGAAGAAACCTCAAACCAGCTCCTCTCCGATATAAACGCCAAAATGGATACCGTAATCCAGGAATATACCAAGGACAAGCACTTCAGCTATGTCCTCACCTATACGGCCAAGGGTGGCAACATCCTCTATAGGGATAAGGCCCTGGATATCTCCAAGCCAGTGATCGATGCACTGAACGCCAAACAAAAAGCTGCCGCTGAAGCTGCTGCCAAGAAGTAAGGCTGTCCTAGAACGGTACTGCGCTCTTCTCGTTTTTCCCAATCAGATATGTTATGTTAAATAGCCTTTGACTGTTTGTTAGTTCATTTTGACCGCAAGGGAATAAATGAACGAACGAACAGGAACTTTCTATTGTATTTAATCTGGGCTTTTCCTCAGGCGAGCTCTCATCTTTGGACCATAGAAAAGTCCTGTACTGCCCAAGTTATAAACGCGGCCACTACTTATTAAAGATTACCATAAATAAAAATAGACAGCTCTTTATCAGCTATCTATCATTTATAACCTAAAGTTTAGGTCTAGTATTGTTAAAGTATTAGTTTAGCCGAATCACTTAGCCTTCGGAGCTGGCTTTTTGATCTTTGGCGCTGTCTTGGGAGCATCTGAATCGGCAGCGACCTTTTCCTTTTTGGCTGGTTTAGCGGCTGTCTTTTTCTTAGAGTCCTTTTCATATATGCGCTGGCCTTCGGCGTATTTGGCCACGAAGGCATCCTTCAGACCGAGTTTGCGGAGGTCGCCGGCGAAATGTTCTGCTTCCTCTTTATTGTCGAAATAGCTAACAATATACCTGTTCAGGCCATCCACTTTCTCCGATCCTACATACTTAGGTTTGGCGAAAAAGCTATTCATGTCAAATTTCCTGTATAGGCCGAGTTGTACTTTATACACTGTACCAGTAGCTGGGATGGCCAGGGCATCCTGTACTTCGGGGCATTTAGGCTCCGGTTTATTCTGGCACTCTTTGAGTTCATTGCCCCGCTCGATCAGTTTCTTCTGAGCATCGGAAAAGTCATTGGTCAATTGATTGATCTGCTCTTTGTCTTTGGAAATACGTGCTTCATTGGAATCTATGGTTTCCTTAAACCTATCCAGCATAGCTCTGTATTTAGCAGGGTCTTTTTTATAGCCTTTGAGTTCGGTCTTGATCGCTTTCTTTTCTTCTTTGGTCAGGTCGGTTGCGGTGGCAGATGTAGTCAGGCAAAGTGCTGTCAGAGTTGGGAGTATGTATTTAAGCATAGTTTGGTTTTGATATGGACAAAGATATGTGCCTTTTGATGTGGCGATGGTTTTAGTGGGTTGTCTTTTCCTACAGGCCAGAGAAGTCAGTCCTAAATAATGGACTTCTTCGAGTTGGCGGGTGTTAGGTGGCTGTTGGCGGGAGAATAAATGGGAATAAGTTTAATCGATATGAACCATATTTATAAATTCATAGATTTGATATACCAAATCCAACAACCCATGTACACCATAGAAAATGCTAAGCTCCGCGTATCCGTGCATATCAAAGGAGCAGAGCTCCTCTCCGTATTTGACAAGGTCAATAACATCGAGCACCTCTGGCAGGCGGATCCGGCCTTTTGGCCATGGCATGCGCCGGTACTTTTCCCGATAGTAGGCAGGTGCCTCGCTGACACGATCACCATAGATGGCAAGGAGTATCCGATGGAGAAACACGGTTTCGCCCGGTATGCTGACTTTGAGCTGATAGCCCAGAGCCCGGATGCGCTGACCTTCAAGCTGGCGAGTTCGGCCAATACACTGGAGATTTACCCTTATCCCTTTGAGTTTTATATCAGCTATGAACTGAAGGGGAATACGCTGTATCAGTACTTTGAGGTGCAGAATAAAGGCAAGGAGCCCTTGCCTTTCAGCCTTGGCGGACATCCTGCTTTTGCCGTTCCATTCCTGCCGGGCGAGAAATATGAAGACTACTATATAGAATTTGAGAACGACACCAAACTCAACCGTGAGCATATCGATGGGGACGGATTCTTCGATGGCCGCGTATCCAAAGTGCTCGATGGCAACAATAAACTGCCGCTGACCGGCGATATATTTGCAGACGATGCCTTGATATTCAAAGACCTTCAATCGCGAAAGGTCACCATCAAAACGGCTAAAAACCCTCACACGCTTTCTGTTTCCTTCCACCACTTCTACTATCTCGGCCTCTGGGCCAAGGTGAACGCCCCTTATGTTTGTATCGAACCCTGGTATGGCTGTGCGGATACAGCAGGTAAGCCGACGACTTTTGACAAGAAAGAAGGCATTGTTTCCCTACCATCGTTAGGGAAATTTGATGCGTCGATTGTTATCACTGTATCATAGCTTTTGTTTACTTTTGATGTATCCAAAACAGAGAAGATGAATACACTAGCGGATATCCAGTTTGAAGAAGACGTACTGGTCGAGGAGGTAGATGTCACGACGAGCAGGCTGATAGTATATAATGACGAGGTCAATACTTTCGACTGGGTGATACAAGCGCTGATAGATGTGTGCAAGCATACCTTCGAGCAGGCCGAGCAGTGTTCATACTTCATCCACTACAAAGGCAAATATGCGGTAAAGACGGGTTCGCTCGAGAAGCTCAAACCTATGAAAGATGCGATCACAGAGCGTGGCATCAGCGCAACCATAGAGTCCTAATACACGCATCACTCCCACACACATGGCACACCAATATTTCACTGAGGAACACGAACTATTCAGACAGTCCGTCAGGCAGTTCATCAATAGTGAGGTACGGCCCTATATAGAGCAATGGGAATCTGACAGGAAAGTGCCACGCGAGGTTTTCCTTAAGATGGCTTCTCATGGTTTTCTTGGCATCAACTTTCCCGAAGCTTATGGAGGCACGGATAATGACTTCTGGTACACGGTCGTGTATCTGGAGGAGATCAACAGGGCAGGCTTTGCCGGTATAGCTGCAGCTGTCAGCGTGCATCAATACATGGCTACCAACCATATAGCTATGGCAGGCAATGAAGCCCTCAAAAGAAAATACCTCCCGAAGGCTATCGCTGGCGAATGGATAGGTAGTATCGCTATCACAGAGGCAGGAGCAGGATCTGATGTAGCTAATATAAGAACGACCGCCGTCAGGGATGGCGATGACTATATCATAAACGGCAGCAAGACCTTTATCACCAATGGTGTATATGGCAACTTTGTGACCGTAGCCTGCAAGACCGATCCGGCGGCAGGTGTAGGCGGTATCAGCCTGATCGTGGTGGACCAGGGCATTCCGGGATTCACTACTAAGAAGCTGGAGAAAATGGGCTGGCACTCCTCGGACACGGCGGAGATGTTCTTTGATAATGTACGTGTACCGGCCAGCCAGCTTGTGGGCAAAGAAGGGCAAGGTTTCTTCTATATCATGGAGAGCTTCCAACTGGAGCGTCTGGTATCTGCTATACTGGGTATCTCAGGCGCAGAAGATATTATCGAGATCACACTGAAGTATATGCAGGAAAGGGCTGCCTTTGGCAAGCCTTTGGCGAAGTTTCAGGTGCTGAGACACAAACTGGTAGACATCATCACAGAGGTGGAGATCACCAGGCAATTTGTCTATCACTGCTGCTGGAAGCAAGTCAATAATATATTCGCTGTGAAAGAATGCAGCATGGCGAAGATGAAAGCGACAGAACTCTGCAAGATAGCCTCTGATGAGTGCCTGCAGATATTTGGTGGCAATGGCTATATGGCCGGATACCCGATAGAACGCGCCTATCGTGATGCACGTATCGGGACTATCGTGGCTGGCACCACAGAGATCATGAAAGAGATCATCGCCAAGACTGTCATAGACGGCGTCAACTATGAGAGCACATATGCGAGTATGAAAGCGGCATCTGACGCAATACCTGAACCCGCTCCTGCTGCCGTACCCAAGGCACAAACCACCCCACAGTCTATTCCTAACAACAATAAAAACCAAACAACACAAACAATGGCAACAACAGCAAAGGAGATCCTTTTCTCACTCCCTGGCCGTCTCAAAACAGACAAGGTGGATGATTCTACATCAGGCGTATTTCACTTTTTGATGGAAGGTGAAGGTGACTACACGATCACACTGAAGGATAAGGCAGTGACAGTAGAAGACGGCCTCGTGGGTACTCCTACCTGTGAGGTCAGGGCCAAAGCCTCTGACTACGTGGATATCGAAACAGGAAAGACTAATCCCCAGATGGCATTTATGATGGGCAAGATCAAGATCACCAATCTCGGCGAAATGATGAAGTTCATGGGGCTGTTCGCGAAATACGAAGACGCAGCGTAATCGCAAATTATCCGAACAACTAATAGGAGGCACGGATGTGCCTCTATTTTTTTATCTATAAAATGAAAACAATGAAAACAATGAAAATTAGAGCACTAGGTGTATTCGTCCTTATGGTCTCGATGATGACTGCGAACGC
Source organism: Bacteroidota bacterium (assembly GCA_025963485.1). Lineage (GTDB taxonomy): Bacteria > Bacteroidota > Bacteroidia > Chitinophagales > LD1 > UBA1941. The sequence goes on from JAOQAO010000105.1 coordinate 9,921, forward strand.
CCAGGACAAATCTTATTTCCTCTATAAGTCAAGCGGTAAAGGCGCTAATGGTCAATATGAAATAAAATCCAACGATCATTACATCGTGACAACTAAGCCTGGCCTGACCGGCGCAGCTCTATACTCACCATACAGGATATTGGACCTGACCAATAATGTCGGAATAATGGTGACGGACAAAACAAAAAATAAATGGTACCACATAGAGAGCCTCGACACTATGTACAAAAATCCTTCTAAACTGGAAAACCTCCATGAAAGCAAGGTGATCAATGGGCATAAATGTGACAAATATAGCGCAGAGGTCGAGTTGGATTTTTCCGGAGGTATGGTAGGTAGCCAGACCTATAAAGTACTCTACGCATATACTATATGGATCACTACTGATATGAAGACAAGCGAAAAGCTCTCCAAATACCTGATGGCCCAGATCACCGGCAATCTCCTAAATGCGGAAATAAACGGTATCCCTGTCAAAATAGAATACAAACAGACGATGGGCAAACGCGTTTTGGCAGAGGGTGCTCTGGATTTGGAAAAAGCAACTAATGAAGCAATAAAGGACAATGCTGTCAATCTGCCATGGCTACAAGCGGATATCCTGCCTGCTGCGCCAAGGACTCAGGACATCACACGCAGGTCTGGCAATCAAACCGATAGTAAAGTGGATCACCTCACCTCCATCTGGACCAATGAGAAGAGCGATGTTTATGAGGAAAGGCTCAAAAAGCTCTTTGAAAAAGTAACCGGCAAACCAGTCAGCAGATTTACACTCGAGACGATGCTGACATATATGTAAAGCCCATCATAGCTTAGATATTGATATAAAAATGCGCATAGACATCATATCGGTCGTACCCGACCTGCTCGACAGTCCACTCTCCCACTCTATCCTGAAGCGTGCTCGGGACAAAGGCCTGCTGGAGGTCAATGTCATCAACCTGCGTGAATATGGACTGCATAAATATAAAAAGGTCGATGACTACCAGTTCGGCGGCGGTGCTGGCCTGGTGATGATGTGCGAACCGATAGCAGCCTGTATAGATGAACTCAAAGCGCAACGCACGTACGACGAGATCATATATATGACCCCTGACGGGGAAAGGCTCAACCAGCGTGCAGTAAATGCCCTATCCCTCAAAGGCAATATCATCATCCTTTGCGGCCATTACAAGGGCATTGATGACCGCATCCGACAACTTTATATCACCAAAGAAATATCCATAGGCGACTATGTACTCTCAGGCGGAGAACTAGGTGCAGCGGTACTGGTAGACGCCATAGGAAGGCTGATACCCGGCGTGCTTAATGACGAGACCTCTGCGCTGACAGATTCATTCCAGGATGGGCTGCTGTCACCACCTGTATATACCCGCCCGGAAGATTTCCGCGGACTAGTCGTGCCTGAGATACTTCTCTCCGGTCATGAGAAAAATATCTCGGACTGGAGATATGATCAAGCTGTGGAAAGGACTAAGCAGAGGAGACCGGATCTACTCGGAGAGTAATCAGTTATTGACCGAATTATTAGGAAATTCAAGATTTTTTTCGTTAATTTTGTAGTAGCAAATAACCAGTAGTACCTACGCTGCTCTTTATTCTGAGATGATCTTTTTGTTCACTCGTTTAAAACAGAAATTATGTTGCTCAATATCTTTAGGACCATCTGGCACATGCCCATGGTTTGGGACTTTATTATCCCGCTTTCTGTCATTGCTATTTTTTGTGCCGTTCTCTTCTTCGAGGGAGAATGGGGAGGATTCAAAAAGAAAAAACTAGGAGGACCGGGACATCATCCCTGATGTTATTTATCGGGCACTACAACAGGTGCCGGATATTTAGGCAATACCAGTTTATCACTCAGGGTCGGTATCGACTTTTGAAGTTTGGCAAGGTCTTGCCGTGAAGTATCCAGGAAATACCATTTTTTGCCACCATCGGGGGATATCGCGATTAGCGTGGATTGTGCTGTCAACGATGCTTTCGGTATTTTCATGGCCAGAGTTTGAGGTACAGTACACTGTATCTCCTGGCCCACGGTGATGGCTGAGCCCGGGTCTCCTATGGTGACTCCTTTGAATGTAACCCCGCCCTTTTCCATATCATCAAGGCTTTTCGTCATTGCTGCGATCATTTTGTCTTCTCCTCCTGCCATCTCTGCTATTTTAGGATAGGTATATTTAGCAAAGGCTTTGTAGTCCTTTTTCATCATAAACCGGCTCATGGTTTCCGCCTGTGCTTTGATCGTGGCGGCATAAGGGTTTTGTGCTAAGGCACAAATAGAAATAACTAGGAAAAGCAGAGACAAGGTTATGTACTTCATTAGATGTTATTGTACTGTGAATATAAAGACTTCGCACTTCGACACAGAAATAGTTCTTACTTGAGTTGTGACAGATAGTGTTCCAGTTTGACGATATTTTGTTTGAGTCCTTCATCCGCCTTGAATGTGCGGACTACCTGTTCAAATTGCTCTTTCGACTCAAAGAGCATATTCCATGTGAGAAATGTTTTCTCTCCCTGTGCCGTAAAGGTGATAGTAGCGGTGAATTTAGGATTGCTTATGTGGTCGAAAACAATACGCTCCGGTTTGACCACCTCTTTATAGATGCTCTTGTTTTTGAAATCGGTGCCATCCGGGCTGTGCATCACAAACTCCCAAATGCCGCCTGGCTTGACATTCATAGTAGCTATAGTATTGGTGAAACCTGTCGGGCCCCACCAGTTTCTGATATGATCGGGATCTGTCCAGACTAGCCAAACAAGCTCCCTTGGAGCGTCGATGAGTCGGGTGATGGTAAGCTCTCGGTCTTTGGTTTCTTTGGCGCTTTCTTTTCCTTCCATGGCTTTATGTCTTTTGGTTTTTGTATTTCCTTCAGATAGGTTTCTAGATTATCGACCTTGGCCTCCCAGAATTGCTTATAGTCTCCGAGCCAATTGGACACATCGCTGAGTTTCTCCAGCCGCGCTTCACAGAAGCGTTCACGGCCTTTCTGCCTGATCTCTATCAGACCGCATTGGGTCAATATTTTGATATGCTTGGATATCGCCGGGCGACTGACGTCAAATTTCTCCGCTACGGAGTTTAGGTTTAGCGTCTCTTTGGCCAGCAGACCGATAATGGCCCTGCGCGTAGGGTCTGCTATAGCCTGAAATGGATCTCTTCTTGTCATGGTAATTGTTTTGCGTAACCTTTCGGTGTCAAATATATGGGTAACTATTTAGTTGCCAAATAAAATGAGAAAAAACATACAAAACTTAGAAGCATTTCTACAATTGGTGGATAAATGCATGGTTTACATTCGTATCCAGTTGCACAGCAAAAAATAAATCTGCATTTTAGTCACTTGTCATTTTTTCAAAAAAAACAATCAATACGCGCATGAAAGTAAAATATGTACCCATTATCCTTTTTCTGGGAGCTTTGTCAGTCCTATTGTCCAGTTATCAGATTGGCTATACGAATTCGCCTTTATCCGGTGGAGATGAACGATCCGGAGCTACGGGTGTAGCCAGCTGTGGCGGCGGCGGCTGCCATAACAATGGAGCTACTGCGGCTATCACGGTATCCCTGGAGCTCGACTCAGCGGGTGTGGCGGTGACGAGCTACCGTGCAGGAGGGTCCTATACTGTCAAACTCACAGGCACCAATACGACAAATAGCAGTCTGCCTGACTTCGGCTTCGCATTGTCCAGTGTAAAAAGCTCCGGTTCTGGTACGGTTGCCGCTGTACAGGCTGGCAACTGGGGTACTGCTCCAACCGGCGCACAAATATCTGTGAGCGGCTCAGGACTTTTGATAGCTGAGCATCAGGTGCCGGTAGGTCCTACTACTGGAACTGGCGGCAATGGCAGTACTTATGCGCGTCTCCTACCATGGACTGCACCTGTAGCAGGCACAGGGTCGGTTAAATTCTTTGGCATGGTCAACGTGGTAAATGGCAATGGGAACGCTGATAACTCAGACAAATGGAATAACACTACTCTAACGATCACAGAGGCTACCGGTCCTAACGGTATCAATACTGTATCTGATCAGGTCAATAGCCTGAAAGTATATCCTACCCTCATGTCGGGCAATGCCAATGTTTCTTTTGACCTGAAAGAATCTGCTGATGTCACAGCACAGATCATCTCTATGAATGGGCAAGTAGTACAAACCCTGATGTCAGGTGAATCTTTGAGCACTGGTAATGTAAATCGTTCCTATGATGTGGCAGGCCTCTCGGCTGGTGTATACTTCGTACGAATCCAAACAGGTAACTCATCTGTGGTGTCCAAAATCGTGAAGCAGTAAAAGCAACTCTATAAAATTACGAGGTCCCGATCGCTCTAAGTGGTCGGGACTTTTTATTATTGAGCAGATTTGAGAGAGTTAGGTCATCTTGTGGATAGAGCTATCCGTCAAAAAAGTCCTGGAATTTCAAATATAGAGGAGTTTTACTCTTTTCGTTTTTAGGCTTATAGGCACCATTTAGCAAAGCGATAAAAAGTACTCTTCTCCTGCTCTGCTCACCGATATGAGGTGACTGCCCTACCCTATGCCACATGCGCCCGTCATGTATGACGAGGTCACCCTTTTTTGCGGAGAGCAGAACTTCATTTTTATCCTCATTGTGCTGCAGATAAAGCTTCCTGAAAAAAATGTCAAAGGCATTTTGTTTGTGTGTGCCGGGTATCACCCTGAGTCCGCCGTTCTCTGCAGTGGAGTCATCGAGGCACAGGCCGGCAATGACCTGCCGGACAAACCGCTGGCCATAAAAAATATCACTCACGCTATCCGTATGCCATCCGAGATGGCGGAGCATGCTGCCCTGTACATTTACATAGTGATTGATAGCTACGCCATCCCTTTCATTTTCATTGATACGCGATCCGGGTACCAATGCACGCAACGCCTGTATCCGATCATCGCTGATCAAGTCCCTGATATAAGCGCTGTGCCAGCTGATAAAGGGAAAACGATGAACCATTTTCCTACCATCTATATCGGTACCATACTTCACAGGGATACCGTTCACTGCTTTGACATCGCTATCGATCCATTGCTGCTGCACATCCTTCATTGCCTGGATGATCTGGCCTATGCCTTCACTATCCATGAAGCCCTCGAAGTGGATATAACCATTCTGGTCAAAAAAACTGATCTGCTCCTCAGTGAGTGTTTTGCCTAATTGAAATTTCCTGTAGCTGTCCGCACTCATCACTTAACTTTGCCGCAAAGATAAAAATTGTTGTGCGCAGTATACAAGCGTGCTATATATCAATCAGTTGCCCCTAAGACTATATTGCTATTCAACAGGATGGCGAACTTCCTGATATCAGCCGCTAATAACTCCGGCTCCTCCATGGCAGCGAAGTGCCCGCCCCTCGGCATCTCTGTCCACTGCTGGATATTGAAAGACCTTTCAGCAAATTCCCTTGGCGCAGGGATGATGTCTTTAGGAAATATCGCGACTGCTGTAGGGATGTCTGTCTTCTTCGAATCCTTGTGAAATGGATTGATGTAGTTGATCGGATTGTATATCGCTTTCATCGTCTCATAGTAGATCCTGATCGCAGAGTTGGCGGTTTGCGTGGCCCAGTATATAGTGATATTGGTGAGTAGCTCATCTTTGGTAAAGCTGTTTTCTATATTGCCATGATTATCGCTCCAGCTATAAAATTTCTCGACGATCCATCCTGCCAGTCCTGCAGGTGAATCATTGAGTCCATACGCCAGACTCTGGGGCTTGGTACCCTGTATCATGGAGTACGCACCTTCTGTTTGCTGCCACATTTTGCCGGCATCGAGAAATTTTTCCTCTGCATGGCTTAGCTCTCCCGATGGTATTTTGAGGATATGTATAAATGGGACATCAGTCAAATGAATACCTGACAACAGCTTCGTATGATGCGTGGATATCTGCTCTGTGATACTGCTGCCCCAATCCCCTCCATGCGCTATGAACCTTTTATAGCCAAGCTCTTCGTGCATTAGCTTCGCAAAAAGGCCGGCTATCTTTTCCGGATTCATTCCCGGTTCATCAGGGATATCCGAAAATCCAAATCCAGGTATCGATGGTACTACGACATCAAAGGAGAAGCCTTTTTCGTCAGCCATGGTCAGCAGCGGGATGACCTTCAGGAAGCGGACAAAGGAATCCGGATACCCATGCGTCAGCAATATCGGAACTGAATGAGTCCCCTCCCCTTTCTGATGAATAAAATGCACAGTGATATCATCGATCGCAGATTTGAAATGGGGAAATGAATTAAGATATGCCTCCTGTTTTCTCCAGTCAAAGCTGTGTACCCAATAGTCGGTCAACTCCCGGAGGTAAGTTTTGTTAGTTCCAGCTTGCCATTTAGCATTATCATATTCATTGGGCCATCTGGTGGCGACCAGCCTTTGCCTGAGATCATCCAGGATGGCCTGCTCTATTCCGATCTTGAAAGGATATACCATGTTTTAGTTTCCCATCGTACCACAGAAATAATACCAAACAGTGAGGGACCGATCTATCTATTTGCAATGAATAGCGATGTAGTTCTGAGCATTGCTGTTTCCCGACTCTTTTGCCTTTCTGAGGTCCTGGCATATGCTCGCGGCATCGTGTTTCAGTTGGATTTTGACCAAGCCACGGGAAAGATATGCCTCAGCATCTTTTGGATCGAGGTCGATA
>JAOQAO010000132.1 GCA_025963485.1 Bacteroidota bacterium
GCTGTTTCACCTACATTATATGAGGTCTTATCCAGGCTGATGTCTATGTTGCCCTCTGTATTTACTTCAAAGGATGTATTGCTGTTGTAGCCATAGCCGCCGTAGCTATAGAAACTCCACATCACATAGGAGTCGGAGCCCGGCTTGGCGAGGCGTATCTCATAGTCGCCTGGAGTTTTCGGGATAAAAGAATACACTGTATTCTCCCCACCTATGTTGATCACCTGATCCACGATGGTCCTGTCCTCCCGCTGCGACTGATAGCGGAAATACTCATTAGACCGGCTGAGAACTGTCTTATAATCATGCTTGATCACGATCACGTGCCCCTGTGTGTTGACAGGCTTTTCATCCTTGTCCACTGCGACCATAGGGAAGCGGATGGTTTGATTGAGCGGGTAATAATAATATCCATCATGATCTATTCCATAAAAAACATCCTGCGTATAGATATCCACCGTAGACCTCCTGCTCACCGGCCGGCCCGACTCGTCAAATACAGTAGCAAAAATGTCTCCTTGTAGAATACCGCTATTGATATAGGTAGCCGGCACATCAAAGACCTCCGATGCATTACCCTTGTCGTCAGTAGTACCTGTACGTTCTATCTTCTCATAGGAGGTATTCAGATTGGCAAGCGAGAAGTTGAAACTGCTGTATTTTTTGGGTGAAAAATACTTTCGATTGATCTGCATCTCTACTTCATAGTTGCGGTCTGCAGCAGGCGGGCCAAAGAAATTCATGGCATTAATACTTAGCGTGGTCTTATCCTTTGGTTTGAGGAAAGGCTTATCCAGGCTCGTCGTGACCCTGATCCTGTCCGGCATAAACTCCTCGATCATGATATACTTTGTTGCCAGCAGTACATCATTGGATGTATACAGCTGCAGCGAATAGCTGCCCGTCACCGCTGCCGGTGACAGCTCAATAGCGGCCTCCATGCTTCCCTCGTCATTCAGTGTCTTTTTGAAAGACTTCAGCTCTTGCCCATTCGGCAGCAGGAAGGTCAGCCGCACAGGTATCTCTCCAGGACTCTTCCACTTCTGGTCCCGGATGATCACCGAGGCATGTACGGTCTCACCCGGCCGGTACATATCGCGCTCACTATAGACAAAGGCATCAAGCCCCGTACTATTAGCGCGTTTGCCACCTACTTCGAAGCGGGAGGTTTCTACCCGCGTGGTATTAAATGGCATATAGTTGAAATCTCCGCCGGATGTTTTGGCGATGATCATCGCAGGTTTGAAACCCGATAGGTCGCGGTGCTTCATTTCTATTTCTGCCACACCTTCATTGTTTGTCATTGCCGAACCCATCGCCTGGTTATTGATCCCATATACTGTCACGGTCACGCCGGACATACTTTCAGCTGATTTGATCGAGTTGGCAAAGACGTACATCTTGTCCCTGCCATCCTTGGCTATCATGCCTATATCCGAAAGGGAAACAAAGCGGCTCTCATTCAGGTAATACTGATTTTGCGAGCGGATGGTCATGCGATACAGTCCCTTATATTCCTTCAGCTTATCCGGAAAATCAAATTTGAATAAACGGCTGTTGCCCTTCTTTGGCAGGTCTTTAGTGGTTATCGTTGTCTCATACACCTTATCTCCAAACTGGAGTTCATTACCATAGTTGCGTTCGCCGCTCTCATCTACATAGTTCTCGCCGCTGCCCTCATAGCCATAGTCGCCGTCGCCATATCGATTGGAGGCGAGCAGGTTGTTCTCATATATTTTATAGATGGTCACCTGCACCTGCGGCACATTGATGATCTGTACCTCTATGTTCTTTGCTCCCTTAGGAGTGAGGTATACACCTTTGCTATTGGTAAATTTGATAGACGGCTCCAGCTGGCCAAATGCCACAGAGTGTGTATAGTTTTCTTTCAATACACCTCCTATCCTGCCTTTTATTCCCGCTTTGAGCATCAGTTTATACTCCTTCGTCACGTCAAATTTATCTGACGTAATGATCAGCCCATCCTGAGATACGTGCGTCTTAAACGACACTGCCGGCTCAAACTGTATCAGCTTATCCAGTCCGTCTGAAGTGACCTGCTGAGAGGTGAGGATGTGCACCGTACCTGTATTGCCATCATGCTCGGCCTGCACCTCATTGATGGTAAGGATATATGGAGATTGCAGGGTGACTTTGTATTCTATGGCTTCCTTCGTGCCATTCTTGCCACCCTCCGGCTGCAGGCCGCTGGCGATACTGACCTTTATATTATAGTCTTTGTCTGCGATCTTGAGATTGGTCAGGTTGACAGCGATATGATTATCGGCCTGAGTCGTCAGAACATTGAAGTCAGCCTTGGCCCCGTCGACCTCCACAGACAGCTTCTCTTTGAGCTGTGCGGGATCGACCTTATAAAAGAACGAGAGCTCCACCTGCCCGATAGGTGTCTGGGAGTTTTCATCGAGCAGCGTCCATAGTGCGTTGGCCGATTCCAGCCGCTGGTATGGCGTGTGAAATTTGATGTCTTCCATATTTCCCACCTTGTACTTGCAATGGGAAACAAGTTTGTCCGTGATCACGGCCTTGTAGTCCGTGGCAGGACTGAGGTCATGGTCCGGTGAGAAAGTAAGTTCATAAGAACTATTCCACTGGAATCGCCCGCTGATGGGCGGCTCGAAGCGGATGTAGTCAGTGGTATCCCATGCATTGAGCAGGGTATCTCCGACCAGGTTCTTATCAAAAGTGAAAACAAGATTGCCGAGTGTCGGCACTTCATCTTTAGCGTTTGTAGCTACAAGATTTACTCTGTTTTTAGAATTGCAGGCAGCGAGCAGAAACAGAAGGGAAACTACTGCCAATCGGAATGCGGTACGCATAAATTTGGGTGGGAAAATTTGGTTATCACTAATGTACGCTTCCCCATTTGTTTTAGTATGTCTTTTTAAATAATATTTTTTTGCACCGATATGAAAGAGAAAGAGGATAACTAATGAATGCCCGAAACTTGGTTTATCTGAATGAAATGATAGTGATCCCGGCCCGCAGATCAGAACGCAATTCTATGTGTATTTCTTACCCAAAAAACCAGTTATAGTGGGGCTTTCATCTGTTTGGTACAATTATTACTGTATATATTGAGCCAAAGGCTATCGTATTAACCAAACAAAAAAGCAGATCATGAAAATCAAAATCATCAGAGCGGCATTGCTGCTGTCAGGTATATGTATGGCAACTCTTTCATTTGCACAAACACCTGGTAGCTCTCCTGGCTCTCCCAGTGCGCCCGGTTCGCAAAATGTAAACCCTACTCAAACCAATCCAGGCGGGCCCGGCTATCAGCCTTCACCTACCAATCCGACACAGCCGTATGGAGGATATACCGGTACTACAGGCACAACAGGTCCCACCAGTATCCCGGGTATTCCCGGCAATTCAGGTTACACTGCGCCATCAGGAAATACAGGTCAGAGTGGCCCGACAGGGATATATGGAACAACCGGAAGCACCGGATACCACGGTACTACTGGCCCTACAGGCTTTGGCACGACCGGACCCAGCGGTAGTTCAGGTATAAGAGGAACGAGCGGAAGCTCAGGACCGAAAAAGAAGTAATGATATAAACTGTTATGGTGAAGGGTGGCGATTCTTATTGCTGCCCTTTACTGCGTTGTCCGTGATCGAGTTCATATCGCAGGCCAAACTGGATACACATCCCAATGCCATATGGCTTGCCCTTTTGCACTGCCCTGTGTAGATAATATTCTTTATCGCCGATACAAGTTGCTGTACAGACATTTTGGGTTATGAGATACTTTTTATGAGTAGGTACAAGGCTATATTTACGGAGGCCGGCATAGGCCAGTTCTGTACTTTTAGCAAAGGAATTGTCACTCACGATCTTCATCCTCAATGCCCCTTCTATGCCGTAGGCAAACATAGCCGTGCATGAACTTTCGATATAGTTTCCAGGTTCTGTATTGCGCACCGGCAGCTGGTACCAGTGGCCTGTTTTTTTATCCTGAAGTTCGGGTAGGCGTACTATCATCTCTTTGAGGTAACCGGCGAGTTCGCCATAGTATTGGTTTTTCTCTCCCATAGCATCCAGCGCATCTGCCAGTGTCACTACGATCCATCCGTTGCCGCGACCCCATATCTCCGTGCTTTGCCGCGTAGTCTTATCGGGCCAGTGCGTCTGCCCGCAGATGAAGCAATGATCCTTATTGTCACTGTCCCATCCGTGATACCAGAGGCCGGTCGTTTTATCCTGCAGCTTCTCTCTGTGTATCCTGAACTGCTTCATAAACTCATCCAGGTACTTCTGGTCACCGGTTGCTTCATACATCGCCAGCAGGAACTGCCCGATCATAAACATTGTATCATCCCACAACTCTATATTCCGGCTCAGGTGAGATACTGCTCCGTCTTTGGTACGCCTGATCTTCAGGTACTGCGCGTATATCTTTTCCGCCTTGACTTTGTACTTCTCCTCCTTGGTCACCTTATAAAGAAACGCCAGACCAAGCCCCGACGCTACATCATTGGGTGTCCTGCCATTTGCCAGGGGCATGGATACCCTCATGGCTTTTTTGATATAGTCGAGATAAATCTGTTTTTGTGATGACGAACTGACTTCATATTCCTTTACCATTGTATTGAGCAGCGCCGCATCCTGCCAGGTCCACATATAGCGCGATGGTGGCAGGTAGGACTCGCGTGCATAGCTATCCAGTGTATCCACCCAGGTCTGGGCGAAACAAGGAATAGCGCCTATCCACATAGCCAGCAGAATATATAGCCTGAATTGCTTACTTTTCGTCGAAGACTTTACCATATCCTAAACATATCAAAAAGAACGCAGACCGCAGATCATGAAAAATCTACTCTTTGTTTTTATTCTTTGGAATACTGCATCCATGCAGGCACAGTCGATCATAAAGGAAGCCGATCTTGTTCATATCCCTAACGGCATTTACCAGATGGGCAGTACCGCCGGGGAAAGCAATGAAAGACCCGAACACACAGTCACTATAGCTGATTTCTATATAGGAAAGTATGAAGTGACCCAGCTCCAATGGCAGCAGGTCATGGGCAATATGCCTTCGGCTCACAAGAACTGTATGATGTGTCCAGTGGAAACCGTCACACCGGAACAGATTGATTCATTTTTGGCAAAGCTTAATCGCACGACAGGCCTGCGCTACCGTCTCCCCACAGAAGCCGAATGGGAATATGCCGCTCTGGGAGGTAAACAAAGCAAAGGGTACCGCTATCCCGGCGGCGATAGCCTCGATGAGGTGGCATGGATCAGGTCCAATGCCGGAGATACTACACATCCTGTCGGTTTGAAAAAACCGAATGAACTAGGTCTCTACGATATGGCTGGCAATGCATGGGAACTCTGTCGCGACTGGTATGATGCCGCATATTACAAGAAAAGCCCATCGGCAGATCCCGTCAATGATAAAAAAGCGGCATTCAGGGTTGTAAGAGGTGGCTCGTGGCGAAGTGCTGAAAATCGTTGCTACTCAAAAGCACGCAACAGGAATATATACGACCATTACCACTTCGGTAATGGTGGCTTCCGCCTTGTATTGGATAAATAGCTCCTTACGGATGCTTATTCTCCATCACACTGATAGAGAAATCACCCTGTGTCAGGTGTACAATATTGGTATCCCTATACAAGGAAAGATTTGCATTAAATGTTCCTTTGATCTTGTACATATTGTAATAGAGCGCTGGAGAATCCGGCGTTGTCAAGGTCGAATGACCATTGGAAGTGATAGATACAATAGTAAGAGAGGAGCCAAAGTTTGATGTGAAATCGCTTGACATCATGCGACTCAGGGTGTCTGGGTATTTGAAACTGAAAGTATACGGATGAGATATAGAATCATGGCTGGTCACAAATGTCTTGCCCAGCCATGACATGATGATAGAGTCGTGCGGATATGGGTTGGCACTGTCATTCAGCGTAAAGGTCGCACTCTTGAAAAACGAGGCACACACACCTGTAGCAGAAACACACTCGGTTTTATTAGGATCGCCGAGATATGTCCATTGCGTATCCAGTTTAGCCCTCCAGTAGAAATTATCCGTCAGAGCATGTGGCACATTGCCCGGAGCCGGGGCCGGCGAGCTATTCTTCTTGCAGGCGGCAAATAAACCTAATACAGCGATAACGGTCACTATGACGAGTGTCTTCTTTTGCATGAGTGTGGTAGTATTAATTATTCCAAAAATGGTAAAAAAACTTAAGTCGGCGTAAACTCATTATACGCATAACCTAATGCCGCTGTTTCTTTTCCAAGACAATGGTGCCTTACCTGTTTGAGCGGCATCAAAAAATCACTATCCTTGGGCCATGGAGCTTTTCATACACTGGCATGTCAACCCCACCATCCCGATCAACTTCCACTACTTCACTGTCCAGTGGTACGGCCTGATGTGGACATTATCCATCTTCGGCTGTTTCTTCCTGGGCCGGTGGATACTGGCCAAAGAACATCTTAGTGAAGAGCACCTCGTCCTCATCATTCAATACATCTTTATCGGAGCCATCATAGGCGCGCGGTTAGGGCAGGTGTTCTTTTACGACCGTGCGAAATTTATGGCGGATCCGCTTGAAATATTACGCATATGGCATGGAGGCCTATCCAGTCATGGAGGTGTCATAGGGGGCTGCATTGGCATCTATTTATTCCTGCGGCACCATCCGCAATTCAATCTTGTCTGGCTCTTTGACCGCGTGGCGCTCATCATCTACCTGCCCGCTGCCCTGATACGTTTCGGCAATCTCATGAACTCCGAACTCGTGGGCAAGGAAACCACTGTGCCCTGGGCCTTCATCTTCGGTGATGAAAAGGTAGCGCGCCATCCGGTGGTCCTCTATGAAAGCATCTGCTATTTCATCCTGCTCATCACGGTGATCATGATATACAGGAAGCAGGGGGGCAAACGGCCGGGCTTTTACACAGCCTTCTTCTTCACCTTTACCTTCCTCATCCGCTTCCTCCTGGAGTTTACCAAAGAGCCCGAGCAAATGGTCTTCGGCCTCATCAGCAATACACAGCTGCTGAGCATTCCGCTTATATTGCTTGGGCTAATATTGTTTATATTTACCTACCGGAATAAGGCAAATCAACAGACTGCATAGTGGCGAAATATGAGAAATGGCTGGGAGCCGGATTGGGATTTGTGGTTGGTGGGCCTATGGGCAGTATGATAGGCTATGCTGCTGGCGAGCAGGTAGGCAAACCCTCTAAAACCTACAGCAAAACAGCCCACACATCGGAGTTTGAGACCAATCTGCTATTACTTGCCGCGACAGTGATCAAGGCTGATGGCCTGGTGGCACAGGAAGAATTAGGCTTTGTGCGAAGCTTCTTCATGGATCATTTCTCTGCAGAACATATAGAGGAGAAGATGGCTATCCTGCATCATTGCATCGGCCGTAAATATGACCCGCGCAAAGCCTGCGACGACATACGCATCACTGCCAAACCTTCCACCCGCACGCAGGTTATTCATTTCCTCTTTGACCTGGCCATATCAGATAGTATACTGGACAAACGGGAGAGCGATATGATCTTCGCACTGGCCGGCTGGCTCAATGTGAATGATGTGGAGTTTAAGAAGATCCGCGCCGCATACACCGCTGAGGTGAAGCGGTATACTATATTCGGCCTGCCACATACTGCCACATTTGACGAGATCAAATCCTCCTACCGCAAACTCGTCCTCGAGTGCCATCCTGACAGAAACACCCACCTCTCCCCCGATGAGCAGAAGCTTATAGCGGAGAAGTTCAGGCTGATACAGGCTGCATTTGAGAAGATCAAAGAAGAAAGAGGGATAGAATAAACTTCCCTGATAACCCTCAAAGGGTTTGAAACCCTTTGAGGGTTTACCGAACAAATACAAATAATGAACGCATCCTATACTCCATACCAGCTCCATTTCCGGAAACCCATTCTCACATCACGTGGCGGTATGTCATACAAGGACGGCTTCTACCTGACCATCGAGCACAATGGTGTCCGTGGTATTGGCGAATGCAGTTATATAAAAGGACTGAGCATCGACGACCTTCATCATTACCAGGAGCAACTTCAATCTCTTTGCTCTAGTATCGCAGAGATCGCTGAGGACTATTACACCGAGCGCAAACTGCCTGAGGGGCTCGTAGCTTCGTTTCCCTCGATAGCCTTTGCACTCGAGACTGCCTTGCTCGATCTCCAGCACGGTGGCAGGCACAAGATCATAGCAGACTCCGCCTTCTACGCCGGTGATCAGGACATCCCGATCAATGGCCTGGTATGGATGGGGAAAGAAGACGAGATGCAACAGCAGATAGAGCAGAAACTAGCCGATGGCTATCGCTGTATCAAGATCAAGGTCGGCGCCATAGACTTCGACGCCGAGTGCCGCTTACTGGAGGGTATCCGCAGCAGATATACCAGAGAGCAACTTGAGATCCGCGTGGATGCCAATGGCGCATTCAAAGATTCGAATGTCCGAGATAAACTCACGCGCCTCGCCGCTTACGACATCCACTCTATCGAGCAGCCGATCAAACCGCAACAATACCTTCTCATGCATCAGCTGAGCCGGGAGAATATAATCCCTATCGCCCTGGACGAGGAACTCATAGGCACGCACGACAAGGTATTCAAAGTGAAACTCCTCGAGACCATCCGCCCGCAATATATCGTCCTCAAGCCAAGCCTCCTCGGTGGCATGGCATCCTGCGATGAGTGGATACGCATAGCTGAAAAACTCGGCATCTCCTGGTGGGCCACCTCCGCGCTGGAAGGCAATATCGGCCTCAACGCGATAGCCCAGTGGGCAGCATCTAAAAGCGAAACTATTGTGCAGGGTCTAGGCACCGGTACTCTGTACACAAATAATATCCCCTCCCCGCTTTATATAGAAAACGGTCATCTCAAATATGATCTGAAAGGCAAGTGGGGCTAGTGATGCCTTGCTCAGAGTTCCGATATTTTGATCAAACATCCTCTTCTGAATAAATACGAAATATTTATATTGCACGACTGGGTTGTTACACCTTCTATTTCTAACTTATAAAGACGCAAGCATGTTTGGCATCAACTACATCAAATTTGACTCAATGACCTATGTGGTCAAATTTAAAAACGGCAAAATAGATACGGAGGGCCGCGGGCTTTCCTTCTTTTATTTTGCGCCGACCACCTCTATTTCTGCCATACCGATGGGCAGTAATAACTTGCCTTTTATTTTCAATGAGACCACAAAGGACTACCAGACGGTAAGTATACAGGGTCAGATCGCTTATAAGATCAGCAATCCCAAGCAGCTTGCAGAGCTTTTGGACTTCACAGTGGATGACAGAGGTATTTATAAAAAAGATGATAGCGAGAAACTGAATCAACGTATCATAAACGAATCTCAAACAGCTACGTCATATTTCATACACGGCCTGGGATTGAAGGAAGCTATTCGTTCTGCCAAGGCCATAGAGACTAAAATATCCGAAGGCCTGGCCGCATCACAGGCAGTGTCCAATCTGGGTATAGAGATACTTAGCGTAAACATACTGGCTATAAGGGCCACCCCTGAGATGGAGCGCGCACTGGAAACGGAGACTCGCGAAAAACTGCAGCAGGAGGCGGATCAGGCTATCTATGAGCGGAGGAACTTCGCCGTAGAGCAGGAGCAGAAAATAAAAGAAAGTGAGCTGAATACAGAGATCGCCGTAGAGGAAAAGAAAAAACAAATATCCGAGAAGAAAATGGAAGGCCTCGTGCAGCAGGCAGAAAGCGAACGCAAGCTCCGTGAGATGAAAGTGCAGGCAGATATCTCTGTGGAAAACCAACGCAAAGCCTTGATAGAACAAAAGACCAGCAATGACCGCAAAGAAGCTGAAACACAGGGCTACCAGATAGAAACTATGCTCAAACCATACAAGGATATAGATTGGCGCACCCTTCAGGCACTTAATAATAATGGTGATGCGAAGTTTAATATCGCGCTCGCATTCCGCCAGCTGGCTGAGAACGCGGGAAAGATAGGCACGCTCAATATAAGCCCTGACCTGCTCGATACACTGCTCAAGGATAAGAAGTAAGGGCAATGAATATCGAATATGCCATCATTGTCAAAAATAAAACGCGCCTCGAATCACTCATAGAGCGGTTTAATACCAAAGCACAGGCGAAATTTTATATAGAGCGGCAGGGAGGTGACTACAATGATTATGAATCGGAGCATGAGATTTTTCACCAATCGCTGACTCAGGTGGAGCGTTATTTGTCTCAGGTGCTCCGGCATAAAATAGTTGAGCGCTCTTTTGTCCCCTCCTTCCTGTTCAATCAAAATCATGTGGTCGTGGTCATAGGCCAGGATGGACTCGTAGCCAATACGGCCAAGTATGTAAATAACATACCTATAGTCGCCGTCAACCCCGAATCAGATAGATATGACGGGGTCCTGTTGCCTTTTTCTCCGGACAATTTTGTACCCGCTATAGAGAGTGTGATCCGAGGTACGTATAATAAACGCATAGCCTCATTCGCCGAAGCGCAGCTAAATGACGGACAGCGGCTATTGGCCTTCAATGATCTTTTCGTAGGGGCCTCCAGCCATGTATCTGCACGCTACAGGATATCATACGGCCGAAATAGTGAGGAGCAGTCATCTTCCGGCATTATCATCTCCACGCAGTCAGGCGCCACTGGCTGGTTGAGCTCTATTTTCAATATGAGCTATGGTATCCATAATTTCATAGAAAAAAGTAATAGCACCAGCCGCCGTGCTAAGCTAAAAGATGATCAGTTGCTCTTTGCTGTGCGCGAGCCATTTGCCAGTAAGAAGACACAGACAGGCTTACAGGCAGGGGTTTTGCAAGGGCAGACCAGACTTACCGTCCAGTCATATATGCCCTCCAATGGAGTTATCTTTTCGGATGGTATAGAGTCAGATTACTTACGGTTTAATTCCGGTACTATCGCAACTATTGGTATAGCCAATGAGAAGGCCACACTCGTTCTGCCTTAGCACCTCAATCGTGTCTATGGGAATGAAGACCCGGTTGGTATCGTACCCACCTCCCTACGGATGAAGGCTACCTGAACGGTTTTTGTATTACCGCCGTCGCTGGTACCATTATAGTCCAGATTGACCTGCCAGTTGCTGCCGTTGACAGACCACTTGGCGCCAAACGGATAATACAAACTGATACCGCTGGCTGATCCTCCATCGAAGCCGATGACCATTGGCAACCAATTGGCTACAGCATAATTCTTGCCGCCAAAACTCGTAATACCGCAGTTGTCAGAGTTGCAGCTTACCCGCTGAAACTCCATGATACTGGTACCGCCAGCTACTGTGAGCTGACCCGAATTTTGTATCGCAAAAGCATCCGTAGTTCCTGCCGAGTTGCCACCACCCTGATCCGTGAAAAATTTGATGGGTGAGTTATTGCTTGCGATCCTGATCCAAGCACCGCTGGTCTGTGAATATAAGCCGAGGTCACTGGTCACATTGATAGCAGTAGTGCTACCTGATTGTATGACACCATTGGTTATGTATAGCCTGCCACCTATGTTTGCCTCCTGTACCATAGAGGTGGTCTTGATGCCTATATTGCCGCCAGTACCGTATATGTATGATGCTGCATTATTGCCGAGTTGCAATGCACCTATAGCAGCATTGCTTGAGCCGAGTACACCTGCTGTATTAGCAGCATTGACATCGGCTATCCACGCATCATCACCGACCTGGAGTATATTGCCACTGCCGGAGGTAGTGCGATAAATGCTACCCGCACGTATATCACCGCTCACGTCCAGTGTATATTGTGGATTGGAGTTGCCGATACCGACGCTGCCACCTATAGGCTGCAAGGAGATCGGATATGCAGTATTCAATCCCGACCTGTCCGCAGACTGTAGCCACGAACCCCAAGGCGACGCATTAAAATTGCCTATATCGAGCAGGTTGCCATTACCTGTGCTATTCTGTATACGGACTATAGCTGTAGAGGTAGTACCGCTGTTAGCCGGCGGCAGGTTCACGCCTTTGATGTCGAGTTGCTGGGTAGGTGCATTATTATTAACTCCAAGCCTGCCGCTGGCGTCTATTCGCATACTTTCTGCCCATGAGGTCGCCCCCGTGCGCCTACCTACGACGAAGTTGGCCGCAGCGTTTGCACCTGTGCCCGCCACTGCCCCCAGATAAATATTATTAGCGCCATTGGACGAGTTATACGCATTGAAATCTATCAGCGCGCCGCTATTGACTGAGTTGGCATTGGCAGCGATCGCCAGCACCGTACCTGCAGGATTAAATGCATATCTCGAAGATGAGCTCAATGCAAATGTTTCACCCGGTGCATTGATGGTCATCGGCATGGTAGAAGTTCCGAGAGACGTAACATTGAAATTAGCGCCAGGCGAAGAGGTGCCGATACCAAGCTGGCCCGCACTAGTGAGGCGCATCCTTTCTATATTGCTTGTACCAAATACGAGGTCTTTGCCATCAGTATTGCCGAGAAAATTCTCACTACCACCAAAGGTACTCGTACCGTATGTGCCTGGTGTAACTGGTTGCGTGATACCGTTGTTGCCTTTCAGTCCCCAGTTCAGAGAGTTGTTACTCACCCATGTAGGAGCGGCAGCGGTATTCGCCTGGAGTATCTGGCCTGTGTTGCCGACTGCAGTTGCGCTTACCGTATTGGCATCAGACCAGTATGCCACGCCGTTAGTTGTACCTGTCACACCGGAGATAGCTGTGCCGTTGCCCTTGAGCATACCAGTAGCGGTGGTCGACAGCGTAATAGCCGGTGTAGAAGTCGAGGTCGCGACAGTTCCGGCCAGACCATTGGCAGTAGCGACAGATACACCGGTCACTGTGCCGACTGTTGTTGCCGAAGTAGTAATAAACCAAGCCGAACCCGAGCTCTGGAGAGTCACTGAGCCTCCTGTTAGCAGGAATGTATTAGACGATATGCCTCCTATAGTTATATTTTCAGCGGCATTGCCTTTGATAGTGATCGTATTGCCACCGGCAGTGCCATTATAGACGATCTGATAAACGCGGCGGGTGCTCGTAGCCACTGCAGGTAGCGTGATAGTATAGGCGCTACCTGGTGTCGCTAGTATTGTACTATATGTAGCATCGAGCGTAGTAGCTCCAGATACAGTCTGTATAGCTGTACCCAATGAGCCGGTCACATCGAGTTTCGATACAGGGCTGTTAGTTCCTACACCCACATTCTGTGCATAGAGTGAGGAAGAAATAAAACCTGAAAAAAGACCAAGGAATATGCTGGCAGCGAAAATTTTCGTTTTCATTATTAATGATTAAACGTCGTGAAAATAAAAGTTGGCAAATGTACCATCAAAAAACACCATCTCCTAACAAACGGACGATATTTTCCCATAAACAATAAAATAGTTGTATAATGGGTTTGTAGATATCCCTGTTAACGCTGTTTATCGCTGGATAACAGTTGAGTGTTTCCAGCTATTTTTATTCGTTTTGATCTGTATTCAAATCACAAATCAACAACCATAAATCATAAATAACTACTCCTTCACCCACTCTCCCGCTCTCTGCGGTAGCAGTATAGGATTTACACGACCAGAGTGCTTTCCATCCCATTGCACTTCAAAGTTGCTGAGTCGCAGGTCCGGTACATAATAGTCGGTCGAAATGATCTGCGCACCGCTCTGCATCGCCACGATCTTGCGATGCGGATCATTGGCGCGGGCATCCATCGTCTCTATATCTGAACGTGTGCGCACTATATAGCCTTCCTTGATCAGTTTGATGATATTGGCGCTGTCTCCGATAGACTCATCCTGCATGATAAAGGCCGTTTCACTTTTACCTTCACGTCCATATACACACATGGCACGGCCAGCGAGCTCAGGATGGCCTTTGAGATAATCTGTTTTTGAACCGCCCAGCATGATCAGTACGATCTTGCCGCGGCACTCATCCAGCGCCGGCCAGCCATTATGTTGCGCCATATCTCCGAGGGAAGCATATTTTCCACGCAGCTTGTCTGGCGTCAGGATACTCTTCAGGTCATCGCCAAAAACCGACCTGATCTCTGCATCTATCGCATCATAGGCGGCAGAGTCAAAGGGTACCACGCGTTTGAAACCAAGAAAGCGAAGTGTCTTGCTATGATCGGCAGGGCCACCTGTTTTCGGTTCTACATTGATAAAGATCGGGAGATGGTTCGGGTGAGCATCACTCCACTTCTTCACCGCTATCAGCGACTCTTTGAAAGTATAGTAGTGCGTCTGATAATCCACATCCTTTATATGCAGCACTTTAAATCCCGGCTTGCGCAATTCCTCCACGCCCGACCGCACAGGTACTCCGTGAACGAATGCATTTATCTTTCTTTTGTAAAGCGTCCCACCCTTCGGGTCATTGTATATATCGATCTCCAGGCCACGCATATGATAGGCAAACTGTGAATCAAACGGCATGTGCCCATAGTCTATCCGTATCGGGTCCGCATCAGCGCCGAGGCGCTTGCGCATCTTCATCATAAACTTCATCACCCGCGGATCCGGCAGTTTCTTATAGCTGTTGTGGCTCCCTATGACCTGTATCTGGTTCAGTTTCAGATCGTCAGAATTCTGCGCAATAACTGCGCTACACATAAGCAATAGCAATGCTCCCGAAAACAATACTTTCATGTGAAAATTTTGATGCAAATAAAATCAATTCCCTCAGATAGGTTTGTATTTCTCTGTGGGCTCCCTTGTATTTCCTCAATCCTCTGTGCCCTCTGTGACACTTGTTCTCCTTACAATATCTCTTCCTTCTTAGCATTCACCGTCACCCTATTCTTACTCATCAGTCTGGTGATCAATCCGTCGACTTTCGGCACCTCATACTCAAAGAAATATTGAAGTGCATACATTTTTGACTGTAGAAACTCAGCAGAATAGTTCTTGCTTTGAGCTTGCTTCAACTCTTCGACCTTAGTGCCCTGCTTGATCCACTGCCAGCCTATGGCCAGTATACCAAAAAGCTCCAGGTACAATGTCGCGTCAGACAGATAAGCCTCGGGCCCCTCGCTCTGTGCGACACTCACGAGGTGTACCGTCACTTCCTGCAGCTTCATCAGTTTCTCTCCGAGCCCTATTGCATAGGCTTTGATCGAGTCATATTTTTGTGCTTTCTCTATATCCTCCATCACCTCCTGCATGAGCAGCATAGTTGCCATGCCATTCTTCATCATCACCTTGCGGCCGAGCAGGTCCATACCATGTATAGCAGTCGCACCTTCGTGCAGTGTATGTATCCGCGTCTCGCGGAAAAATAACTCAGCCATAAACTCCTTAGTATATCCGTAACCACCAAAGCACTGCAAAGCAGCGCTCGTGGTCTGGATACTCATCTCCGCCGGGTATGATTTCACCATCGGGGTAAGTAGTTCCAGCACCAGCAGGTTTCTTTCCTTCTCTTCTCCTTCTGACGCCTGCCACCTGTCATAGCGCGTAGTCGCCTCCATGACCAGTGACAGCGAACCCTCCACTATTGCCTTTTGGAATAACAACAACCGCTTCACATCCGCATGCTCGATGATCGGTATCTGCGGCTTGGCGGGATCTTTCTCTGTCACCTTGCGGCCTTGCAGCCTTATATTGGCATAGTCCAGGGAATTGTAATAAGCTGCAGAGGCTATGGACACCGCATTGCATCCCACGCCTATCCGCGCTTCATTCATCATCTGAAACATATAGCTCAGACCCTTATTTGCTTCGCCCACGAGGTATCCATGGCAGTCACTATTTTCTCCCATGATCAGGTGCGCGATAGGCGCACCATGGTATCCCATTTTATGAAATACGCCTGCTGTATTGACATCATTGAATACCAGTTCTCCATTAGCCTTTGGTCTCAATCTCGGCACTATAAAGAGGGATATACCCTTCGTACCAAGCGGCGCTCCCTCTATACGTGCGAGCATGAGGTGTACCACATTGTCTACTGCATCGGAGTCACCACAGCTGATAAATACTTTTTGCCCTTTGATCAGATAATGCCCATCCGCCGTTGGCGTAGCAGTGCTCGTCAGATCAGACAGTGAACTACCCGCACCCGGCTCTGTCATGGCCATCGTGCCTTGCCAATCGCCGCTATACATCTTGGGGATAAACTTTTCCTTTAGCTCCTGAGTCGCGAAAGATTCGATCAGGTGCGCAGCACCTGTGGTCAGGTACGGGTATACCATCGTCGAATAGTTGGCAGCTCCCATCACAAAACCCACGGCCTGCACCACAGTGAAAGGCACCTGCTGCCCGCCGAACTCATGCGGGGCCGACATAGATATCCAGCCATCCTTGCCGAATGTCTGCATCAGGTCTCGCATCTTTGGGTGTACTTTGACACGGCCATTTTCTATATACGGTGGCTTATTATCCATTTCCACCAGTATCGGCCTGAGCTGCGTCTCTGACATAGTACCAGCCGCATCCAGTATCATATCCAGGCTCTCCGGAGTATGATCTTTAAATATTTCTTTTTTGCAAAGCTCATCTATCGGGAATACGTCATGAAGCAAAAAGTTCAGGTTCTCTTTGGAGTAAAATTTAGAAGACATGGATATGGATGTATAGAGTTTTGAAGGAAAATGTTTTATCGAAATTTATTCGCCGATGAATGTATAAAATATCCACAAAACAAAAACGGGTGACTGAAACTATTGTCTCCCGTCACCCGCCTTTTCGTAATTGTATTAAGTTACTTCCCTTTCACGATCTGCTTGCTATATGTTTTGCCGGAGGCAGTCACGCTCATGATATAGCTTCCTGCGCCCAGGTTATCGATATAGACCTTCGTATCGTAGAGGCCATATTGGCTCTCAGTGGTCGATTTATTATAGACCACCCTGCCGCTCATGTCTGTGATATGTATTTCCACTTTAGACGGTTCTGACAGATAGTACTGGAGCGCTACTTCATTCTCAGCCGGATTGGGATAGCAACCAAGGACGATCATATTTTTAGATATGTTGCGTATGCCGGTGGCACCGCTGGTTAGTGGCGGATTGCCGGGACGCGGTCCGAGTATGCCCGGCGCCTGACGGAGGAAACGTTCATTATTCACATTCATCCACTGTGCATCATCCGTAGCTGTGTAGGTCTGGCTGGTGACCGTATTCACATGTATGAAGTCACCCTGTACACGCTGTTTATTTACATCAAATAGCAGGTACCCGCGCAGGTGGAGCTCTGTATATTTCACATGCGGCTCGAGGCTCATGACATAAGCTGCAGTGAATGCATTGACCTCATCACTCGTAGATGTCACGCTAGTGGTCACGAACTCCGTCAATGCAGACCCATGGCCGGTGGCAGGGTCATAGATAGAATCGGGATGAGGTACATCATTGCCCCAGGCACAGTGAATATCGCCTGTAAGGAAAACTATATCCTTCAGATTATTCTGCATAATATGATCCAGCAATCTCTTCCTCTCAGCGGGATAACCATCCCATTGGTCGCCATTGAGGATGTGTTCTTGTATAGTCAGAGGAGCTAGCATGACCTGGTTGCCTACTACCTTCCACTGCGCAGTAGAGTTGCTTAGCTCCCCTTTGAACCACTGCATTTGGGGACGTCCGAGCATCTGCCTGTTGGTATCTAAAAGGAGAGCGACCGTGTCTGGAATCAATATGTCCAAAGTAGAGTCACGCCCCTCATAGCGTGTATCGATCATGATAAAATCCAACAGATTTCCCCAATGTTCTGTGCGGTGGATGATAGTATCATTGCCCGGCGCAATCTCGCGTATTGGCAGCCACTCGAAATAGGCTTTTTTGCCTGCATCCTTGCGTGTGTACCAGTCTCCTTCAGTATTCGGATTGTGCCCGTTGGCCCCGTCATGCCAGGAGTCATTGCTCGTCTCATGGTCGTCCCAAATGGTGATGAACGGATACTGCGCATGGCAGTTGCGCAGATCGGGATCGAGCTTATACTGAGAGTGGCGCATCCTGTAGTCTGCAAGTGTAATGGCCTCATGAGATGGATCATGCAGACGCATGCTATCTCCTGCATAACCAAATGCACGCGCACCCGACTCATAATAGTAATCACCCAGATGCAGCACGGCGTCTATATCATTACGATTGGCTATCTCATGGTATACATTGAAAAAACCTACCTGGATATTCGAACATGAAACAACAGCAAAACGCAAGCTGTCGATATTGCCCACCGGAGCCGTCCGTGTCCTGCCGAGACTGGAGTATTTGCCGTAGGCGCTGAAGCGATAGTAGTACCAACTATTGGGCGTCAGGCCGGTAGCATCAAGCTTCACCGTATTATCTATAGACGTATCGGTAGTCACACTGCCCGAGTTGATAATATGGATAAAGCCGGTATCTGTAGCGATCTGCCAGTCTACGCTGACAGATGGGGAGTCCGTAGTGACGCGTGTCCATAGGATGACGCGGTCAGAAAGCGGGTCTCCCGATGCCACTCCGTGAAAGAAAGGCGCCAGCGCACTATCGACCAGCGGTCTCGATGGGAGCAGGTAGCCCTGCCCATGGGCCGATATAGCTGCGGTCAAACTAAGGAAAAGGATAAAAAGTCTGTTCATGATTATATGTACTTTATGTAGAATGAATCCAGGAAATATCTGCAAAGCTAAAACGGGTGGCCGGCACTCCCGTACCTCGCCACCCGTCTTTTTATTATTTGTTTTTACTTATTCTTTACGATCTGCTTGCTGTATGTTTTGCCGGAGGCTGATATGCTTACGATATAGCTTCCTGCAGCCAGGTTGTCTATGTACGCCTTGGTATTGAACAAGCCATATTGAGTCTGCTGCGTAGACCGGGTATATACATTCTTGCCGCTTATATCAGTGATAGTCACCTCGACTTTAGATGGCTCAGACAGGTAATATTGGATCGCTACCTCGTTCTCTGCCGGATTAGGATAGCAGCCTATGATGACCATATTGTTAGCCACTTCGCCTATGCTTGTCACAAATTGCGTCAAAGGTGGATTGCCCGGACGAGGTCCGAGGGCAGACGGTGCCTGACGGAGAAAACGCTCATTGTCATTATTCATCCAGTGTGCATCATCTGTAGCGGTATAGATCTTGCTGGTCACGGTGCTCATATGTACCCAGTCACCCTGTACGCGCACCTTATTGACATCGAGCAGCAGGTATCCGCGCAGGCTTAGTTCCGCATACTTCACATGCTTGTCAAACAACTGAATCGCCGACAATGGCACCGAGCCCAATCCGGCAAATGTAGGCGATGTGACACTCGTACATACCATCTCTGTCGCTACTGAGCCGCGCCCCGTAGCTTGAACGTATGTAGAATCCGGGTGTGGTATATCATTGCCCCACGAGCAGTGTATGTCACCAGTGAGGAACACTATATTTTTCAGGTTATTCTGCATGATGTGATCGAGCACACGCCTCCTCTCTGCAGGATAGCCGTCCCACTGATCTCCATTGAGCACCTGTCCGGCTGCCTGAAGCGGGGCTATCATTACCTGGTTGCCTATTACCCTCCATTTTGATGTCGAGTTGCTCAGTTCGCCTTTGAACCATGTCAGCTGCTCATTTCCCAGCAGGTGGCGTGCCGTATCTGTGAGGTATGGATTGGTGGCCGATATGAACTGCCCCAATGATGAGTCGCGGCCTTCATACCTGGTGTCGATCATGATCAGGTCGAGCAGGTCACCCCAGTGCTCTGTGCGGTGGATGATAGTATCATTACCTGCAGATATCTCTCTGATCGGCAGCCACTCGAAGTAAGCCTTCTTGCCCGCATCTTTGCGGGTAAACCAGTCACCTTCTGTAGATGGAGTGTGATTTTGAGCGCCATCGTGGTAGGAATCATTGGCAGTCTCATGGTCATCCCATATAGTGATGAATGGATACTGCTGGTGGCAATACCTCAGGTCCGGATCCAGTTTATATTGTGAGTGGCGCATCCTGTAGTCCGCCAGGGTGAGTGCCTCGTGGTCCGGCGAGTGCAGGCGGTTTGAGTCGCCGTCATAGCCGTATCCGGTTGCTTCATACTCATAATAATAGTCACCCAGGTGAAGTACCGCATCCAGGTCATTACGCGTAGCGATGTCGTGGTATACATTGAAGAAACCCGCCTGGAAGTTAGAGCAGGCGACTATCGCAAAACGAAGGCTGTCATTATTGCCTACAGGCACCGTACGCGTACGGCCGATGGCGGAGTAGCGGTTATACGCCTTAAATCTATAGTAATACCACATATTAGCAGTCAATCCCGTAGCATCTACTTTTACCGTGTGGTCTATGGAGGTGTCTGTCGTTATAGTTCCTGAGCTAACGACGTTTGCAAACAGCGTATCAGTAGCGATCTGCCAGTCCACGCTCACAGATACGTCCTCAGTAGTGACGCGGGTCCAGAGGATAACGCGGTCAGATAACGGATCACCTGATGCTACTCCGTGAAAGAAAGGAGCCAGGGAACTATCTACAAGCGGACGCGAAGGCAACAGGTAGCTTTGTGCATGGGCTGCTAGGGTTATTGTCAGACATAGAAAGAGCGTAATAAATCTATTCATTGATTGTTGGTTTTTTAATGTTAAATAAATGTAACCAAAAAGTTGAAACGACAAGTAAAATTGGGGGTCTAATTTATAAATGTTAGTTCATTTGTTAGCTTTCACATCTCTTGGCTTTTTATTAAATTTGTTACAAATCATTTATCATGACTACTACGGCTATACGTGAGAAATTGCACCATTATATCGATGGAGCGGATGATAAAAAAATCAAGGCTATCTATACAATACTTGCAGAAGATATAGCTACGGAGAGCGATTGGTGGAAGGATGCAGCTTTTGTAAAAGAACTGGATGTACGGTATGAAGCCCTGACCAATGGTACGGATAAGGGAATGACTCTGTCCGATGTAGATAGTGAAATAGAATCCCGTAGGAAAAAGCGCGCGGGGAAATGAGTTTTAGCTTTTTGTTTTCCTCAAGAGCGGGACGGGAACTCGCAGATGCATGGGAATGGTACGAAACCAGGCAAACCGGTTTAGGATACGAACTCAGGCAAGTGATCGAAGATACCATCATACGCATTCAAAGCAATCCTGTACAATTCCCGCAAAAAAGAAAACCCTACCGGGAAGCTAAAGTCGACAGGTTCCCTTATCTTATCATTTATCGCACCGAAAAGAAGAACAAATTAATACTCATCCTTTCTGTTTTTCATACCAGCCGCAATCCGCGCAGAAAATACAGGTTCGAAGACTGAAAACAAGTATATTAACAATATATGTCCTTCCCATAACTCATCCCTGCAAAAGTGGTTGAAAACCCCTCATGGGCATTCAGAAGAACCGCTTTGTCTATTCCCCGATTTGCTGTAAGTTCGCACTCTATTTCTATGTTAAAAATGGATAAATACTCATATCTCAGCAACGCTACGCCGGAATACCTTGAAAACCTGTATCAGGACTTCAAAACGAAGCCCGACTCCGTAGATGTTGAATTCCAAAAATTCTTTGAAGGCTTTGATTTCGCATCAAAGAACTACAATGGTAAATCTGCCGGTGCCAGTGTGTCTGCTGATGAGTTTAAGGTGTTCAGCCTGATCAGTGCTTATCGCCAGAAGGGACACCTCAAGGCAGTGACCAATCCTATACGTCCGCGTATCGACCGTTTCCCTGATCTTGGTCTCGGAGATTTTGGCCTGACGGAGAAAGACCTCGACAAGAAGTTTAGCATAGGCTCTGAGATCGGCCTTCCCAACGGGTCACTTCGCGAGATCGTAGAGAAGTTAGAAAAGATTTATTGTGGTACTATAGGTTTTGAATACGGCTATGTCCGTGTCAAAGAAGAGGTCAGCTTCTTTCGTGAGAAGATAGAAAAGAACGAGCAGCATAAATACGGCGTGGAGAAAAGGGAGCGCATCCTGCGCAAACTCAATCAGGCTGTAGTTTTTGAGAAATTCCTCGGCACTAAATATATTGGGCAGAAACGCTTTTCCCTTGAGGGTGGCGAATCTACCATCCCTGCCCTCGACGCGATCATACATACTGCTGCGCTGGGCAATGTCGAAGAGATCGTGATCGGTATGGCTCACCGTGGCCGCCTCAATATCCTCGCCAATATCATGGGCAAAACCTATGAGGATATATTCAATGAATTTCAGGGTACGGCGCTATATGACCTATCGCTGGGCGACGGCGACGTGAAGTACCACCTAGGCTACTCTCACCAGTACCCTACCGACATTAAAAAGTCAGTTTATCTCAAACTCATACCTAACCCATCCCACCTCGAGGCAGTAAATCCCGTAGTAGAGGGCTTCGTACGTGCCAAATCTGATGCGATATACGGATCGGACTATGACAAGATCATGCCGATACTCATCCATGGCGATGCCGCAGTAGCCGGTCAGGGTATCATTTATGAAGTATTGCAAATGGCAAAATTGCCGGGCTACTACACGGGAGGCACACTACATTTTGTGATCAATAACCAGATCGGATTTACGACCGATTTTGAGGATGGACGTTCGTCGGATTATTGCACATCTATTGCCGCCACTATCGAGGCACCGGTCCTTCACGTCAATGGCGACGATGTAGAGGCGGTAGTCTATGCATGTGAAGTAGCTGCCGAATACAGGCAGAAGTTCAATAAAGATGTATTCATCGACATGGTCTGCTACCGCAAATGGGGCCATAATGAGAGTGATGAACCAAAGTTCACACAGCCGATGATGTACAAACTGATTGACGCGCACTCCAATCCACGCGATATATACATAGCCAAACTGGAGAAAGAAGGCACGATCACCGATGATATGGCCAAGCGCCTTGAGAAAGAGTTCTGGGCTGACCTTCAGTCCAAACTGGATGCTATCAAAGAAAATCCACCACCTTACCAGCCGCAACCTACCGAGGTAGCCTGGGAGAAACTCCGCTCAGCACATGGTGTAGACTTCGAAACATCTCCAAAGACCGCCATCAGCAAAACCAATGCGCAGAAAGCTATCGATGCACTCTGTGCCATGCCTGCTGATTTTGTGCCGCTGAGGCAGGTGCAAAAGCACATCGAAGACCGCAAAGATAAAATGGTCACTAATAAGATCATAGACTGGGCGGCGGCAGAGTTGCTTGCCTACGGCAGCATACTTCTTGATGGCAAAAACGTCCGCCTCAGTGGAGAGGATGTGAAGCGTGGTACTTTCACCCACCGCCATGCGGTCATCACAGACATCAATACCGAAAGGGAATATAATCGCCTGTCACCACTGGAAGGTGACAAGAGCAAGTTCTTTATCTTCAACTCCAATCTCAGTGAATACGGCGTACTTGGGTTCGAGTACGGCTACTCTATCACGCATCCCGATTCCCTCGTGATCTGGGAGGCACAGTACGGTGACTTTAGCAATGGCGCGCAGATCATCACCGACCAGTTTATCGCCTCCGGCGAAACCAAATGGCAACGCAAGAGCGGACTGGTAATGCTATTGCCGCATGGATACGAAGGTGAAGGTCCTGAGCACTCATCAGCACGTTTGGAGCGTTACCTGCAGCTATGCGCCGAGCTCAATATGGTCGTAGTCAATATCACCGATCCGGCCAACTACTTCCACGCACTGCGCAGGCAGCTCGCATGGGAATTCCGCAAACCGCTCGTCGTCATGAGCCCTAAGTCATTGCTTCGCCTGCCTAAGTGCGTCTCTCCTATCGAGAATATCATGAAGGGAGGATTTCAGGAAGTATTGGACGATCCAGCCATCACTGATCCTAAGAACGTACGCCGCGTAGTACTATGCACCGGAAAAATATACTATGAACTCCTCGACAAACAGGAAAAGGATGGGGTGAAAGATGTCGCCGTAGTGCGTATCGAGCAGCTCTACCCTTTGCCTTATACGCAGTTGGAAGCACTTACTGTCAAATACCCTAAGGCGGAATTCGTATGGGTACAAGAGGAGCCAAAGAATAACGGCGTATGGACATTCCTGCTGAGCAGGCTCTATGACAACGGCCTCTATGAGAAAATGAAAATACGCGTAATAGCCCGGAAGAACTCCGCCTCTCCCGCGACAGGTTTCAAGAAGCAGCACGTCAAAGAACAGGATGAGATATTGGGTAAAGCTTTTGAGAAATAAATACAAGTATCGCAGATCACAGGGGATTGGAGTAATACAGTATATTCAAAACAAATTGTGAAAGTAACTAAGCTACATATTGATGATTATAAAGTCTTTAAAGACTTTGATATCGACTTTACCAATAAGGACGGTAACGCTCAGAATCTGATTGTGCTGGCGGGGATAAATGGGACGGGGAAGAGTACCTTACTAGAATTTATTAATGAAAGTGTTGAAAGAAAATCAAAAAAGTCACTAACAAAAGATGAAAGTTATATTGAGCTTTTGTATTCACTGAAATTCGAAAGAAATATCATGGGAGATGATCAAATCTTACATGTGGATTCATTTAAACAAGGGAACTTAAAAGACTGGGTTTTAAATGACTTAGTCAAGAGGGTTCAACTATTTACGATAGATGATATGATGTTCGATGATGTATCTGAAATTGTAGTAAGATATGTTGACCAGTGCATTTACGAAAAAAACATGAGAGCTTCTCAAGCTTATGATAGTTTGAGAGATTTTTTGAGTTCGATATTACCAAATTTTGATTTAGGTGTACAGTTTGACTCACTAACTGCTGATCGAGAGCCAATATTTCGAAATAAGAAATTTGGCAAAATTTTATTTGATGCGCTTTCCACAGGTGAACGACAAATACTTGGGTTTGTATTTAATATCATTTTAAAATCGCTTGTCGATAAAGTCATCCTTATTGATGAACCGGAATTTTCTCTTCATCCATCATGGCAAAATAAGATAGTAGGCGTTCTGCAAAAATATGCAGATGAATATAACTGTCAAGTGATTTTAGCGACCCATTCCCCTCAGATTATCGGATCCGTACATCCTGAACAGTTGAGAGTTTTGTATAAAAATGAACAAGGGAATATAAAAGCAAAAGAATATATCAGAGAGTCATATGGACTTCCATTTGATAGGGTTTTGACAGAGATAATGGGCGTGGAGCAACTGAGAACTCCTGTGGTGGACGATGCCATCAATGAACTCCGCGATTTACTTTCAGACAATCAATATGAGTCATCTGATTTCATTGAGAAAATGAAAAGGATGGAAGATACTATTGGCTTTTCTGACAAAGACCTTATTCTAATGCGTTTTGAAATAGCAAAAAGGAAGAAAGAACGTGCGGCAAATCACTAAACAAGAACCGGAGTTCTATACTGCCTTATTCCAAAAACGAGACAAACCAATGTCTTGGGATGATATGGATGGTAGTGATAAAGAAAAGCTGCGCCGACACATGCTTGAAACTGAGCAAAACTGGCAATGCGCGTATACAGAGCTGCGACTAACAGAGAAAAATTCTGATTCTCATATAGATCATTTCAAAAGAAAGCACGGAGCCTTGTTTCCTAAATTGGTCTTTGAATACTCTAACTTGTTTACCGCGTCATTGGATGAAGATTTTGGAGCTAAGTACAAAGATAAATTTGTCAAAGCAGTAGCGGATTACGATAATTTACTAAGTCCGTCTGAGATTAATCCGGCAAACTTTAATTACAACATAGCGACAGGAGCGATAGAGGGCAATACTATCAAGGCCAAGTATACTATTGAGGCCTTTAACCTCAATCATTCAGACCTCAAAAGAAATCGATTGGAGCGAATTAAACTTTTAGAAGATTATAAAGATTTATATCCTTTGGAAGAAACAATAGGATATATTGGTGAATTTGAAAGCCTGATTAGATATATTTACAACGTTAATAACAACTAAGATATGACCGAACTCAAAATACCCGCAGTAGCGGAATCGATAACAGAAGTGACACTTTCTAAATTCCTGGTGAAAGATGGCGACTATGTGGAGCTGGACCAGCCTATCTGTGAAGTGGAGACTGACAAGGCCTCTCAGGAGCTCCCCTCTCCCGCTGCCGGGATCGTAAAGTTCGTGGCCAGCGAAGGCGACGACCTGAAAGTAGGGGCGCTCGTGGCGACCATAGATGAAACTGCGGCAGCTCCGGCCAAGGCTGCTAAAACAGAAGCACCAAAGGCTGAAGAGAAAAAAGCTGAAGCTCCTAAAGCACAGGAAAAGAAAACCGAGGCTCCTAAAGCTGAAGCGAAAGCGCCTGTCGCCGAAACAAAAACTACATATGCTACCGGCGTAGCACCTCCTGCCGCACAGAAAATCCTCGACGAGGGCGGCGTAGCCAATAAAGATGTAAAAGGTTCCGGTGTATCAGGCCGCATCACTAAAGAAGACGCATTGAATGCCATCAAGAATAAAGCTTCTCTGGGTAGCACCAAAGCAGCGTTCTCCCGTGGAGAGCGCGTAGAGAAAATGAGCCGCCTGCGCAAGACGGTAGCAGAGCGCCTCCTGGCCTCAAAGAATGGCACAGCCATGCTTACCACATTCAATGAAGTGGACATGACGGCTATCAATAAGATACGCGCTAAATATGGCGAGTCATTCAAAAAGAAATACGAGGTCAATCTCGGTATGATGAGTTTCTTCACCAAGGCTGTGTGCCTGGCATTGGAGAAGTTCCCGGCCGTCAATGCCTATATCGACGAAGGCAATATCATCTACCATGACTTTGTAGATATATCTATCGCAGTTTCCACGCCTAAGGGACTCGTAGTACCGGTGGTGAGAAATGCAGAATCCCTTTCTCTCGCAGAAATAGAGAAATCGATCAAAGCCGTGGCTATAAAGGGCCGCGATGGTCTACTGACCATGGAAGATATGACAGGTGGAACATTTACTATATCTAATGGCGGGGTATTCGGTTCGCTGATGAGCACACCCATCATCAATCCTCCTCAGTCTGCCATCCTCGGTATGCACAAAGTGCAGGACCGCCCGATGGTCATAGATGGTAAAGTAGAAGTACGTCCGATGATGTACCTCGCCGTATCATACGATCACCGCATCATCGACGGGAAGGAGTCTGTAGGTTTCCTCGTAGCGATCAAAGACTTCCTGGAAAATCCGGATAAGATGCTGCTCGGCGCTGACCCTATCGATCTGCTGCTGGAGATGATCTAAGCTCTTATTATCTTGGCCTGATGCCATGCAGGAGAGCTTCGCACCTGTTTCCGTAGGTTTTACCATCGCATCCGACCACCGGCGCATATTCTTTAGTGCATACTGAATCCGTATATCTGGCAGCCAGCGCGGCATCATAGCAGCTATAATGAGGTTTGCAGCAGGATGATATAGTAGCGGAAAATGTTAGTAGGGATAGAAATAATATTGTTCTCATTTAATGATGATTTGAATAAAAAATCGGTCTGTCATATTATAACGATTGAAATGATATCAGCCGTTGCCTGGCTTTTTATATCTGCTGCGGTCAGCTTGCGACTATTTACTTGTGACTTGCGACTTTTCTACCTACTTTCACATCCGCAATTAAAACAACAATCATGTCTACTTACAATGTCGCCATCATAGGCGGAGGTCCGGGAGGCTATGTGGCCGCTATACGCTGTGCACAGCTGGGAATGAAAACTGCTATCATCGAGAAATATGACGTACTGGGCGGCACCTGCCTCAACGTGGGCTGTATCCCATCCAAAGCGCTCCTCGATACATCAGAGCACTACCACAATGCAGAGAAGCGCTTTACAGACTTTGGCATCAATGTGAAAGGGCTCACGGTAGACTTCGCCCGCATGATCGCGCGCAAAGGAGAAGTGGTCAAAGCCAATGTAGATGGCATTGCCTTTCTCATGAAGAAAAACAAGATCGATGTGTACAACGGCCTTGGATCTTTTATGACTAAAAATAAAATAGCGATCACCAACGCTAAAGGTGAAAAACAGGAAATAGAAGCCGAAAAGGTGATCATCGCCACTGGCTCCAAACCTACGGCCCTCCCCTTCCTGCCGATAGACAAAAAGCGCATCATCACATCCACCGAGGCGCTATCACTCACAGAGATACCCAAGAACCTGATCATCATCGGTGCCGGTATCATCGGCCTGGAGCTGGGGTCTGTCTATCACAGGCTTGGCTCCAAAGTTACGGTTATCGAGTTTCTCGGTAAGGTGGCCCCATCTATGGATGAAGACATCAGCCGTGAGCTACTCCGCATCCTCAAAAAGGATGGAATGGAATTCATGCTTTCTACTAAAGTAAAAGGTGCGACTGTCAAGGGTAAAGAAGTAACCGTGACAGCGGACAATAAGAATGGCGAACCGATAGAGATCAAAGGCGACTACTGCCTGGTAGCCGTAGGCCGCAGCCCGTATACAGCCGGCCTCGGACTGGAGAATATCGGTATCACGCTCGACGAGCGCAAACGCATACCGACCAACGATCATCTCGAGACACCGGTACCGGGTATATATGCCATCGGAGATGTGGTCAAGGGGGCTATGCTCGCGCACAAAGCAGAAGAAGAAGGTGTACTCGTGGCAGAGATCATGGCGGGACAAAAACCGCATATCAACTATAACCTGATACCCGGCGTATGCTATACGTGGCCCGAAGCAGCAGGTGTAGGAGCTACAGAGCAAGACCTCAAAGGCCAGGGCAAAGCATATAAAACTGGCAAGGTCAGCTTCAAGGCATCCGGCCGGGCCCGCGCATCAGGAGATACAGACGGCTTCGTCAAGATCCTCGCAGACAAAGAAACGGATGAGATACTAGGCGTACATATGATAGGCCCACGTATAGCAGATATGATCATAGAGGGCGTGGTAGCGATGGAGTTTCGTGCATCGGCTGAGGATATCTCGCGTATGAGCCATCCGCACCCTACATATACAGAGGCCTTCAAAGAGGCCTGCCTGGCAGCTACAGATAGCAGGTCGCTGACCATGTAACATAAAATAATCCTCGTGACGGAAAATCCACATAAGCCTGTCCCCACCCTTTACGACTGGGCTGGCGGTATGCCCGCATTTGAAAAGCTCATGACTGTCTTTTATGACAAAGTGCTCAAAGACGATATGCTGGAGCCGATCTTCCTGCATATGTCTGCCGATCACCGGATGCATGTAGCTCATTTCATCGCAGAGGTTTTCGGAGGCCCTAAGATGTATACAGCAGATGGCGGCAGCCATTTCAAAATGATCCAAAAACATTTCTCCAGACATCTCACGGAAGAAAACAGAAAGCGCTGGGTGCTGCTGCTTATGGAGGCATCGGATGAGATAGACCTGCCGGCAGATCCGGAGTTCCGGTCAGCTTTTGCCGCCTACATAGAATGGGGGACACGCATCGCAGTCCTTAATTCAAATACAACTGATATTCCCCTTCACCCCGATACGCCTATGCCCAAATGGGGATGGGGCGAGACCGGAGGACCGTACCAGGGCTAAAAGCAATAAACACATATTTGCACCCATTAAAAAGGGCTGTATCCTTTCGGTACAGCCCTTTCATTATTTGAACTTACAGTCTTATTACATTTTGACAAAACGCTTCTGGATAGCAGTCTTGCCATCGGTGACCTTGATCACATAGATACCGCTTGATATGTTTTCTGTATCAAAAGAAACATTCTTTTGTCCAGCCTGTGTCTGGCCAGAAAAGATCGTCATGATCTCCCTGCCTTCCATATCATACATCTTAGCAGTCGTATTGGCAGATGAACTGGTGATGTTCAGCGCGAGGACAGCTGCTCCCTGTGTAGGGTTAGGGATGATATTCATGGTACCTACAGTATTTGCTTTTACTGCATTGATTCCAGCGATTGCCTGGCCTACATTCACATTATCGATATAGAATTGGTTGGCAGACTTAGCGCTGGTCAGCGACCATTTGAAATTGACATTAGGCGTAGCATATGCCGGAGGCAGTGTGAGGGAGATATTTTGCCAGTATTCATCCTGCTGACCTGGGACATACGACCTGTTTGAGATTGTACCTGCATTGTACAGGTTAAATCCGCCGGCGTTGAAATATATTTTGTTCCATGAGTTACCGCAATCCCTGGATCCGTAAACGGTGAAAGTGGCTACAGAGTCGCTCATGTGGTTAGCGTCATTGGTAGCATATGAATAGTCAAATGACAGGGTCAGCTGGCTTGGATCTACATTGGTCAGGTCAAATATCGGAGACACCAGCTCATCCAGATCGCCATCATAGTTAGCATTGTACATATTCATCCTGTACGAGGCATTGCTATAGTGACCTGCACCCTGATAAAGCTGGAATGAAGTATTGTTATCATCATAGTTCAATGACTTCCAGTTATAGCCGGTCAGGCCCGGATTTTCGAAGTCCTCAAAATATGGAGCCGTGATCGCGCTGCCATCAGCTACGTAAACCATGGTCTTTACTTTGCTATTGCTGCCATTGGCATTGCTTACCTGCAGCGTTACCTCCTGCCATCCCGGAGTGTTGAAGATCACCACAGGTGATACATCGTTCACCGTAGAAGTGCCAAGATCAACATCAGCAGGGAATGTCCATGTCCTGCTATCGATCTGCGCATTCCATGATACATCGGTGAACTTCACCGAACCGCCAGAGCATATATACCTGTTATTCACAGCAAAATCCGCAACCGGTACAGCGAGTGAATTAGGATTAGGATATGTGACCGGAAGATTAGTACCGCAGGCTACATTGTTTGAATCAGACCATATATTAAGCCTTCCAGCTACAGGAGAATTCAAGGCAGCCATCATTCTATCTACCTGTCCTTGTGTAAACATAAAGTGGCACTCGGCATAGTTCATGATGTTTTGCTCATTTTCGATGACGCCAGGTATGCTGTCATGGAGCTGCTGGTCCAGTATAGGACGCGCGCAGACGCAGAGATTATGGATACATGTATTCTGGTTTCCCTTAGTAGGTGGGGTATCAGCTACATCATCATCTCCGCAGGCGACTTCAGGAGCATTGGTATTGCCCCATACGTGCTCGAGATTCATCCAGTGGCCGCACTCATGTGCGAGCGTAGGACGGCTGAACTGCGCAGTACCGCCCACTACAAAGTATTTTGCAATGATACCGTCGATGATGTCATTGTTTACATAAGTAGAGACGCCGGATGGATACATGGAGTACGCCAGCGTACCATAAAAAGTAACATCCCTGTCTATGCCCTTGGTGAGCCATACGTTAAGGTATTTCTCACGCGGCCACGGATTGAGCTTTGTATTGTTATTACCATAATAAGTCGACTGGGTATAAATGCGCTCGATACCATTGGTCGGACGGCCATGTGGATCGATCTGCGCCAGTCTGAATTCTATATTAGGATTGCCGATCAGTGGCACGAAGGCAGAATCAGTAGTAGACAACTCCGGGTTTCTGGCCTGCATGTATTCATTCCAGTGGTCCATCTCTGTGAAAACTGTAGCATCCGATATATCTTCCACACCTGCATCATGCTCTATGTGAAATACCACAGGTATGACGATCAGGTTGCCTGTACGCTGTGCATTCTGGCCCTGGTGCTGAGCTACGTATTGCTTTGTAAAAGCATCTAACTGCGCTTTAGCTACCAGCAACTCCGGATGTTTGTCGTATTGCTTTTGGGTTTCTTCACCCGCTGTGCAGCTGAATCCCTGCACCTGTGCATTCACGATAGAAACTCCAGCCATGAAGACTAAGAAGGATATAAAAATATTTTTCACCGTTTTGGTTTTTTAATGATAAATAATCTGAAACAAATCTAATCATATATGGGAGTAATAAAAACTCCGCAACGTTAAAATGACAAAACTTTGACACTTGTTAATTAAATGCCTGGAGATGTTGAAATTTAACGTTTTCGCACACTAAAAGCGATACTTTTGAATAAAATATTGCGGATGAAAAAATCGGTTTTCCTTCTCCTGGTCGTTCTCATTTCCCACTATGTTTTTGCCGGGTCAAAAAGCATGGATACTGTACCCTTTCCACATCAGATATCCATACTCACTTATAACGTCAAAATGCTTCCCCGGTTTGCCGTAAGCTTAAAGCATCATCCGGTCAAAAGGGCACGTCTCATACCAGCCAAGCTCATGGAGGAAAGCCCCGATGTGATCGTAATAGAAGAGGGTTTTGACGGCCTCGCCATCAGGCTCATGAGGAAAGGGTTGGAAAAAATGTATCCTTATACAGCAGGATATAATAACCATAAAGTTTTCACCTACAGAAAGGCCGGAGGGGTATTGATGTTTAGCAAATACCCTCTTAAGGAATTGGAAAGCATCAAATACACGCAATGTAAGGGGATCGACTGCGCAGGACACAAAGGCTGCCTGCTAGTAGAGGTCGAGCATCCCGGCCATAAATTTCAGCTACTGGGCACGCACATGCAGGCTGGCGGTAGCCCGGAGCTCAAAACCAGTCAGTACCAGGAGGCTGGTGCCTTGCTCAAAAAGCACCAGGAAGCGGGGGTACCTCAGTTTGCGGCAGGTGACTTTAACACGAAGAAACAAAGTACCGACCTGTATCCATCACTGGTCAAATGTATGGAGGTCGAGGATGGCGATATATCCGGAGAGCTCCAGAATACCTCCGACCACCTGCTGAATGATATGTACGACTACAAGCCCGAAAAACGCAACGTGATCGACTTTGTTTTCTACAGGTCCAATGGATTCAAATCCCAGTCCGTCACCCGTTGCGTGAAACGCTTCGAGCAACAATGGAGCAAAAAACATAAAGACCTGTCCGACCATTTTGCTGTCCTGATGACGATGCAGCTGTGACGATCCAACTATAAAAGTATGCCGAAGTACATCGTTATCTTTTTACTCTTGTTTTATACCCTGCGTACATCCGCGCAGACGGGTATGAAAGACGGCACTATCAGCATCGATTTTGGCAAGAAAAAGCATAAGCAGCAGGATACTATCCCCGTGCAGGTCAGTCCGGATGATGATGAGGACTCTGTGACTACCGTCAAAAAGGTAAAGAAACAATCGGCACCCAAAGACAAAACAGCAAAGCGCATCACCGCTTATGATATTCACGAGCTGGGTATATTCCGCGGCATATTCCACGCAGGCTTCAATGCTGCGCAAGTAGACGGTGACAATGAGTGGGGTTATAAATACCTCGGTGCTGAGTTTGGCGCTGGCGTCATGGCCCGTTTTCATCCCTATGTGTCGACCAGCCTGGAGATCAACTACAGCATGCAGGGCGCACGGGCACGGCTCCCCTCCAGCGATCAGGTATCGCGCAGGTACATGGTTCAGTGGGACTATGTCGAGGCACCGATCTCCCTTAATGCACACTACCGCGACATCGTCATGATCAGTGGTGGCCTCATCCCCGGCATCATGGTGCGGTACAAGGAGCTGGACTATGACGGCATCAATGTGACCAAGAACCCTCCTATCGGCCAGCCGCGCCAGTTTGCGCTATCGGCATATGGCGGCCTGCATGTCTTCATCAAGAAGCATTACGGTATAGGCTTCATATACCGCTACTCGGTGATCAAGGTACGTGATGCGTATACAGGTACTCGTGTGTCGGGTCAGTTCAATAATGTGATGACCATTCGATTCGTGTATATGCTAGGGTCGGTGAAGA
Source organism: Bacteroidota bacterium (assembly GCA_025963485.1). GTDB lineage: Bacteria > Bacteroidota > Bacteroidia > Chitinophagales > LD1 > UBA1941. The sequence goes on from JAOQAO010000132.1 coordinate 33,554, forward strand.
AGAAAAAGTAGTTTATTGCCGCACAATCAGGAACCTTTGAGGAGGGGTGTCGCCTCACCCATCTGCCTTCGGCATCTTCCCTCTCCTAAAGAGAGAGGGAAGAACCAACTGGGTAAGTTTCGTTTGTAAATCGAATCATTTCCTTAGTTCGATTTTAATGTCAGGGGTCTGTGGATTCAGCAAAGGATTTAGCCGTTTGTCACGAAACCGTCATCCTTTGGCAAAAATTCGTTTTTGTCATTTAGGTTTTAGAACTTTAGTCCGTCTACCTGCGTAACTACACCTATACTATGAAAAACCTTCTCCTCTTATACGCTATACTTATGTGTGTACCTCTCCTCACGCAGGCACAATCGGACTCCGTTGACGTGATCTACCTGAAAAACGGCAGCGTGTATCGCGGCACTATCATAGAGCAGAAGCCTGGTATTTCCTATAAAATAGAGATCATGGGTGGAAGCATCATCTCTCTGACAGCGACAGAGATTGATGAAATCACCCGCGAGCATATTCGCCATACCCATCACGGGCATGAAGGAAGACACAGCAGAAAGAGGTTTCTCAGGTATGTGAGTATTGAAACTACTCTGTCAGGCATGTTATACTTTAATCAGATACAATCTCGAAACTCCGCTGCTGACATATCTGGCGGTGCCGGCATTACTTTCCTGCCTGAGATCAGGAAGGAGACCAAGCCCTTTTCATTTCTGATAGGGGCCAGTGTGCAACTGATATCTGTGAGAAATTTTTCTTACAGTGCTGACTATGTGGATGAAATATACGGGTACATCTATCACGGATTCCAAACGCGGGTTCAGATGCCTGTGTGGTTTAGGTGGACCTTTGACTCCAAAATTCCTGTCTTCTTCCAGTTCGGATGCAGCATCGGAGCTAATATCTATCAGGGACAAGGGACTCAAACAGACTATGTAGGAGGATATAGTCAGGGTTATCCCCCTTTTGTCATAAATGGACGGGTTAGTTTCACTACGGCCTCTATGAATATCTCCCCAGTGGGCCTCGGCATTCGCAAGGAACTATGGAACCATATAGAGCTAATGGGATATATAGAAGGCGCCCCCTGCAATCTGGAGTTTATAGGAAGCAGTGCCTACAAGCCATACGTGCAACTGCACTTCGGCTTTAATTTTGGAACTTCACGAAACAAAACGGTAAAAAAACAACCATGAAAACCCGCTTCATACAAATACTCTTATTACTCCTTTTCCCAATCATCCTTTCCGCGCAAGCAGATATGGAGGATGTGATCTATCTAAAAAACGGCAGTGTATACCGCGGCACGATCATCGAGCAGAAGCCGGGTATCTCCTATAAAATAGAGATCATGGGCGGTAGCATCATCTCCATCGTAGCCGCAGACATAGAAAAAGTGACGCATGAATCCCGGCCTTATGATCCCGAAAGGTCAGAAGCACGACACGGCGGAAGTGGCCACAGCCGTAGGGTCAAAAGAGAACACTATGCAAAGATCGAGGCAGCCGGATCGGGACTATTATATTTCCGGCAGCCTTTCGGATATGGCAATGAAAGGGATATAGCCGGTGGCGGAGGACTATCGTTCATGACGGAGCTAGGCCGGAGGGGCGGATGCTTCAGCCTGGTGACGGGAGCGGCGGTGCAGTTCTTAAACCTGCATAATTTCCACTCCGATATCTCCACTAGCTACTACAATACTACACTTTTCGATATTGGCACTGGTGTGCAGACGCGATTTCAGGTGCCTTTCTTGTTCAGGTGGACCTTCGGTCAGAAGGTGCCGGTATTCTTTCAGTTTGGATTTAGTGCAGGATTTAGCTGCTATCAAGGACGTGGCGTAGAGACAACACGTAGCGGCTATTATGGTTATGGTAACCCGTTTACCCGCACCTATGGCTGGCAAAAATACTATGATGGCTTTTTCAACATATCCTCTGTGGGTATCGGTTTCAAACAAAAGGTGAATTCCTCATTGGATTTTATCCTCTATGCTGAAGGGTCACCGGGCAATCTGGTCATCACAAACAATACTGTGTACCAGCCTTATCTGGAGCTGCATGCGGGCGTCAGTTTTGACGCGAAGAGATACAGGCAATCGAAGAAGGCGGGAGTGAAAGTGTTTTAACTTTCCATTTTTTGCTGCTGCATCACGTCGCCATCTGCCTTCGGCATCTTCCCTCTTCTAAAGGAGAGAAAGAACCTACTAAGCGAAAATCAGCGCACCAATTGAGTGCAAGCAATGCATTAATTGAACTTGTGGAGTTGGTTGGGAAAATGAAAACAGTCGTGATAATGAGAGATTTTCCTAATCAAAAATCCCTGAGCAGTACATGCTGTGAAGCGGTGTGCAGGTCGCGCCAGCAGCGATTGAGGGTGGAACTCTCCATCACTACTGCCAGTCCCAGATAGCGATAAATATGGTGGGCGCAGTCCAGCGCTGTGGCGCTTGCTTTTTTGGAGCCGCGGTCCACCTCTGTATACACGGCATCTGACACGAGATGGCGTGGGGTAGTTAGCTGCCACGACACTTCCACTGTCTTGTGAAATCGCTCTGCGTCGGCATTGAGTATCTGCTCCTGCTCGCGGATAATCTGGCTGACCAACGTATAGCGGTGCATCATAGCTGCGTCATTCGGTTTGTTGTAGATCTTTATACTCTCCCTGGCCTCCTCTATGAAATGCTTGCAGACGCCGATATTGACCGCAGCGAAAGATGCCTCTGCAAATGGAATAAAGGGATAAGCAAATATCGGAGCGTCGTCACTTCTTCTACCGTTGGATATATCAAAGGTCATCTCCTCAGGCACATAGACATCCTGTACACTGATCGTATGGCTGCCGGTGGCTTTCATACCAAATGCATCCCAGTCCATGTGTACCGTGACCTGGTCCGGTGTGAAAATAAATGACCTAATAGCCCCATCTTCCAGCAGGCAATTGGCCGTAAAAATGGTGGCAAAGTCGGCGCCACTGCAATATTTCCATGAACCCGATACCTGATAGCCGCCGGATGTCTTTTTGGCAGAGCCGCCTATGAATCCGCTGCCTGCTATGACTGCATCTGCGAGAGTAAACAATCGCTGAGAGACATCTTTCTCAAATATGCCGGAGAAATAGCCGCCACCTGAGCCGATGGTCACCAACCATCCGAAACTACCGTCTATATATGACGCCTCTTCAAAGAGCTTCACTGCATCAGCCAAGTCCATCATCCGGCCATTCATCCTATCCGGTACGAACAGTTTAAACAGCCGCTCAGTGTAAATCATATCCAGCACAGTATGCGATATACGCCCGTTGATCTCCGCATCCCGCGATTGCCCGCGCACGAGCTCCAATATTTCCTTCGTAAAAAATTTCATATATTATTTCAGTGCCTGTAGCAATCACGCTGGGGCAAAGCGAGTACAATCATAAGTCATAAATCACAAATCATAAATAAAAAGTGTTTGCCGATATTTTGGTGCAGATAGTTTAATAGTACCCGAAAGACAACTACTTATTAACTGGAAGTCAATATTATTGCAGCGCATTTTTCCATCCATTTATCTCACTCCCTCCAATGAAGTACTGTCTTTCTGTCCTTCTTTTGCTATCCATATCATGTCTCGGTTTCGGACAGGACACTACGACAGCCAAAATAATCGCCGGCCCTTTCTGCGGAGCATTGACCAAAACATCGGCTAAGGTATGGCTGGCGTATAAAGGTAAAGGAGGATTCAGCGTGACACTGACAGATACGCTCAATAAAAGCATTTCGCTTCCGAAAGCCACCCACAAACTGGCCGATAACAAGGGCGACACAACGCTCTCCCTCGACTTTGAGACGCTGGAGGCCGGACATACTTATATCGTGACCACCACGGGCCTCAGGAGGCCCCTCAGGACACCTGACTGTTCATTTACGACCATCGGTGATACAGCTGTGACGGATATCGATTTCCTCGTAGGTTCATGCGCCTACCTGAGTCTCGGCTTTATGAAAATAGCGCTGCCGGGAGCAGCTGTGCGTATATTCCATAGCATGACCAAAACCAAGGCAGACTTTATGATCTGGCTGGGTGACAATATCTATTACATGGGCAAGGAGCACTCCAGCTATGAGCAGATGTACGCCTGCAACCTCAAAACGCGTATCCAATACCCACAGCTGAATAATTTCCTGGCGTCTATGCCACAGTACACCATCTGGGATGACCACGACTTCGGCCCCAATGATGCAGACAAGTCTTTCCCGCTCAAGGATACCTCCCTGATCCTTTTCCGAAACTTCTGGATCAATCCCTACGAAGATACGGTCAAGGAAACATTCTTTACTTATAAGTATTACGATGCCGAGTTTTTTATGACAGATGACAGGTGGTGGCGTGACAAAGGCGGGGATACTACTGGTGCATTTTTCGGGCCGTGCCAGTTGAGCTGGCTGGAGTACAAGCTATTACATAGTGAAGCGACTTTCAAATTTGTCTGTGTCGGGTCTCAGGTACTCAATGATGACAACCACGGTGAATGCTATGCGATGTACCCCAGAGAGCGCAATCAGTTGCTCGACTTCATCGTCGCTCATGATATCAAAGGAGTAGTATTCCTATCCGGTGATATGCACTATAGCGAACTGACCACAGTGGCATGGAAAGGCTATCCTTTCTATGATTTCACCTGCTCTCCGCTCACCAGCCCTATGGATCCGAGCAACCTGACCAGCCGAAGCCGCTATCGCGTACCGGGATCGGTGTTATTTCACAAAAACTTTGGCAGGGTCCATATCACCGGCCCTGTCGGAAACCGGGTATGCAATCTGTCCATGTACAATATGGACGGCAAAAAGAAGTGGGAATACAATATCAGGCAGGAGGAACTGCAGAAGAAGGCAACCGGATTGGGGACTAAATAGACACCTCATCCATCTGCCTTCGGCATCTTCCTTCTCCCAAGGAGAAGGAAGACCTATCGAGTGAAGAATGCACTTTAATCCATAAAGTAAAAGAATACGATAGGGTATGTCTCCCTTTAAATAAGACCTTCCGGCACCTCAAAAACGATCCGTTTCTTCCGTTTATCTATATCGAGAACTAAATCATCCACCAAGGGGATCATGACTTCCTCACCATTCAGGGTCAGGACGGCGAGCACTTGGCCCGGTAAAGTTTCGATGGCTTCTATGGGTGCCAGTTCAGTTTCGCCGTCATAGGCCATATAGCCGATGAGGAAGCCGTAGTCGTCTACATCTTTTTTGAAGAATGAAGCGATGGTCTTATCATCAAGATATAATTCACTACCTGCCAGTATCTTAGCTTGCTCCACCTTAGTTACCTCTTCAAATGAAATAAGCCCTTTAAACATATCTGCCGGAGCAAAAGCCGAAACAAAATAGGGGATAAATCCGCCTTTGCCCTCTATGAAAAAATGGGCAGGATATTTTTTCAAGGACCTGAGTTCGCGGGTCAGGGTAAAATTAAAAGCCCCACTTAGACCGTGGGGCTTTCTTAATATTCCTACTGATGTATAGTGATCAGCCATGTATGTTTTATTATTCTGCTGCCGGAGCTTCGCTTTCTGCTGCTGGTGCCTCGGTGGCCGGAGCCTCTTCAGTAGCTGGTGCTTCTTCTGCTGCCGGAGCCTCAGTCGCTGCAGGCGCATTGAGAGCGTTGATAGCCTCCTGGCGCTTAGCTTCGCGGTCGTTCTTTTTCTTGGTTTCCTCAGCCATCAGCTTAGACAGACGATCCTCCTTAGTCAGGTGGAGCTTCTTCTTGTGGTCGAGTACTGAGTTTTGGTGAGCATTTACCCACTCTTCGAATGTCTTGTCAGCTGCTTCCTGGGTCAGGGCGCCTTTAGCGACACCACGGAGAAGGTGCTTCTTGTACATAGCGCCCTTGTATTTCAGGATCGCGTGTACTGTATCGGTAGGTTCTGCGCCTTTCATCAGCCAGTCTACTGCTCTCTCTACGTCGAGCTTGATAGTAGCCGGAGATGTCAGGGGATTGTACTCGCCTATCCTCTCGATATACTTACCGTCTCTACGTGCACGTGAGTCCGATGCTACGATGTGGTAATAAGGGCGCTTGCCGCGTCCATGTCTCTGAAGTCTGATCTTTACTGCCATGTCTTAAAATTAATTTAAGGTTTGGGTGATTAAAAAATGAAAAAATTGGAGCGCAAATATAGGAATTTTAGACGAAAAGGCAAGCCCTACGACAGAAAAAAGCAAAAAAACCACCTTTCCCGATATTGGTATTCAAATCAACCAGCATAAATCACAAATCAGAAATGGTCTTCGCCTCATTCCATATCGCATCCATTTCTCCTAGTGTCATGTCTGTCAGTTCTTTACCTAGCTTCTGGGCAACGGTCTCTATGTGCCGGAACCGCTTGAGGAACTTCTGATTGGTGCGCTCCAGAGCCGTCTCAGGGTCGACATTGAGGAATCGGGAATAGTTGACCAGTGAGAACAGCAGGTCGCCGAACTCGTCCTCTATCCTTTCGGCATTGCCCTCTTTAACTACCTCATGCAGTTCTCGGGTTTCCTCCTCGACCTTCTTCCAGACGTCTTGGATATTGTCCCATTCGAATCCGACCTGCTTGGCCTTATCCTGTATACGCCAGGCCTTGATCAGGGCCGGGAGCGACTCGGGTACGCCACCCATCACGGACTTGCGGCCTTCTTTCATTTTTAGTTTTTCCCAGTTCTGCTTGACCTCCTCGTCATTGGCGACTTTCACGTCACCATATATATGCGGATGGCGACGGATCAGCTTTTCGCTCAGGTCATTGATCACTTTGGCTATGTCAAAGGCGCCCTGCTCCTCGCCTATCTTAGCATAGAAGACAATGTGCAACAGCAGATCGCCCAGCTCTTCCTTGAGCAACGACATGTCCTTCTTGATAATGGCATCTGACAGTTCATAGGTCTCCTCTATCGTCAGTGGGCGCAGGGACTCAATAGTCTGCTTCATATCCCAGGGACACTTCTCCCGCAGTTCGTCCATTATCTTTAATATCCGCTCAAAGGCTTTCAGTTTTTCATCCATTGTTATAAATTGCTTTTCGATTTATGATCATTTGAAGTTATTATAAAACAAATCAACTCCGCGAAAATAGCAAAAGGCAAATCTCTTACGAGAAGCATTGGCTATTAAAGCCCCTTCAGGGGTCGGGGGAGTAAAAGAACGAGAATGAAGAAAGTAATAGAGTGCGTGCCCAATTTCAGTGAAGGCCGTGACATGAATATCATCCGCCAGATCACAGATGCGATAGAGTCTGTGGATGGTGTGAAATTGCTCAATGTAGATCCGGGCAAGGCCACTAACCGTACTGTAGTGACATTTGTCGGAGATGAGGTTTCTGTGGTAGAGGCAGCCTATCGCGCTATTGCTAAAGCCTCCGAACTTATCGACATGAGCAAGCACAAAGGCGAGCATCCTCGTTTTGGAGCCACTGATGTCTGCCCATTCATCCCTATAGCCAATGCTACCATGGATGACTGTATCGCCTGCGCGAAAAAACTCGGAGAGCGTGTGGGTAGCAAACTAGGCATTCCCGTTTATCTGTATGAGTTTGCAGCGTCAGCGCCTCATCGTAAAAATCTCGCCAGTGTCCGCGCCGGAGAATATGAAGGCATCAAAGACAAGATCAAAACCACAGACTGGAAGCCGGACTTCGGCCCATCCGAGTGGAATGTACACAGCGGCAATATAGCCATCGGTGCTCGTAAGATCCTTATCGCCTACAACGCCAACCTCAATACTACATCTACCCGTCGTGCTAACTCAGTGGCCTTTGATGTACGCGAACAAGGCCGGAAGGTCAAGAATGAAAAGGGTGAAGATATCGTCCAGCCCGGCGCCTGCAAGGCTGTCAAGGGCATAGGATGGTTTATAGAAGAATATGGTGTGGCACAAGTCTCCATGAATCTGGTAGATATAGACGTCACTCCCATCCATATTGCATTTGATGCCTGCGTGACGAGCGCTTACAATCGCGGTATGCGCGTGACAGGCTCAGAGTTGATCGGCCTGATCCCTCTGAAGTCAATGCTTGATGCAGGCAAATACTTCCTGCTCAAACAGCAACGCTCCATCGGAGTATCCGAGGCAGAACTCATCAAGATCGCTATCAAGTCCATGAGCCTCGATGAACTCACCCCGTTCGATCCTCAGAAACGCATCATAGAATACATGCTCGCAGATCACACGTCATCGCCACTGATCAATATGAAGCTTATTGACTTTGCAGATGAAACAGCTAGCGAATCGCCAGCTCCTGGGGGTGGCTCCATATCAGCATATGTGGGAGCTCTGGGTATCTCACTCGGCACTATGGTCGCCAATCTATCTTCCCACAAAAAGGGCTGGGATGACCGGTGGACAGAGTTCTCTGATTGGGCGGAGAAAGGCCAGCATATCAAAGATCATCTGATAAAGTTGGTAGATGAGGATACAAAAGCATTAAACAAGATCATGGATGCCTTTGGCCTGCCTAAAGGCACTGATGAAGAAAAGAAGAGCCGCAAACAGGCTATACAAGACGCCACCAGATATGCGATAGAGGTACCCTATCATGTCATGCAGCTCAGTTACGATTCACTCACGGTGATCAGGGCCATGGCCGAGACAGGCAATCCCAATTCAGCGTCCGATGCAGGCGTAGGCGCGCTTTGCGCAAGGACCGCTGTATATGGTGCCTATCTCA
>JAOQAO010000140.1 GCA_025963485.1 Bacteroidota bacterium
CTCGCTAAAGATGAAAAGCTTTGACCTGTCAAGTATCCTCAAGACGTACGACAAAAAAGGCAAGCCACATCATGAAGGCGAAAAAACTAAGGTCGATGTGCGTGATGTATTCAATATGCAGGGACACCTCACTGTGAGTATTGATAAATTTGTGTTTGAGAAAATGCATTTTGAAAACATCAAAACTGATCTCACTCTGGTTCCGTACCGGATCGATGTGAACTCCCTCTCAGCTGACGCCATGGGTGGCCAGATCACCAATAGCGGATATATCGCGTTCACTCCGGGCAAGCATATGATATTAAACCTCGGACTGAACATAGATAAGGTCGACCTACCTGTATTATTCAAGGAGTACGATAACTTCGGCCAAAAAACACTGACCGATGCCAATCTCAAAGGCCGCTTCTCTGCTACGCTAGCTATCAGGACCGTATGGAATAACTATAAAGAGATCGATTTCGACAAACTATCCGGCAATCTCACCTGTAGCGTGCTGCATGGTGAGTTGAATAATTTTGACCCGATCAAATCCGCTTCTGCTTTTATCAAAGTGGATGAGCTCAATCATATAGTATTCTCCGACCTGACCAATACCCTCTCAATCAAGGACCGTGTCATCACCATACCACGAATGGAGATACAATCGTCTGCCGTCAATCTCATCATGTCTGGCACTCATACGCTCGACAATAATATAGACTATCACATCAAGGTCAATTTGCATAAGCTGTTGGCGGCGAAATTTGGCCAGAGGGACAGGGATGTGCAATACATAGAGGAAGATCCTTATGATGGTGTAAACCTTTACCTCACCCTCACCGGGGATATATCCAATCCCAAGATCAAATACGATAGAGAATCTGTCAAGAAAAAGATCAAACAGGACCTTGCCGATCAGAAGCAGGAGCTCAAAGACCTTTTCAAAAAGGATAAGACTAAAAAACCTGCGAAGGAAGAAGAAACCAAACGGGAGGAAAAATACTATGACACGCGAAAGAAACCGGAGTATATAGAATTTGAGGAGGATAAGAAAGAGTGAGTACTAAATTGTATCTTTGCTACGACCTAAAGCCACCCTATGTCTACGACGCAGAAAGTCCTTATTGGCATTCCAATAGCCCTATATCTAATTATTGTCTGTTATCTACTGGCAGATAATCATCACAACCGGATCATAGGCTTTATTCTTATCGGTTTGTTCCCGTTTATCTGCCTTCTGCTATTTGTACCTGCATCTATACTTCATACCGTTTCTTCATATCGCATTTCGATAACGGGTGGTTTCGTTATCAGCATTTGGGTACCGATGATCATATTGAGCCAGTATGTGCTTTGGCATAGCCTGGGATTTATAGATACCGGACCTCGTGCGCTACCTGCGCCCGTGTCAAACCCCAAATGGGAAACCGAATTCAGGGGTTTGGAAAAGGTCGTCAATGATTCTGCAACTATGAACCTTAAGGGGCAACTTCATTTCGATGAAACCAGTGTCTCCCACTTTCAAACGGTGATGCCTGTAGCTGATTCTTTCTATACCTTTGCTTTCTTTTTCTTTTATGACGAAGCTGACCTGAATGTATCATCAACCCCTAAGGTCATTTGCATGTTGTCAGATGATGAGGGACATATTACAGCTAGTCAAACATTTTCAGCCTCGGATAATGCTCTTGTTCAAAGAATATATCAACACAAAATAATGACATTTAACGTAAAGGATTCTATGCCGCTAGTATATTTGGAAATGAACGAAAATGAAAGAGAAGTCTACCGGAACCATATGAGATCGCGCTACACAGAATGCATGCATGCGGAAGAAAGAGACAGCGTCTATCGTGAAAATGTATATCATATCTTCAAATAAACGACGTGAAACAAAAATTTGCCACAAGTGATGGTTTAAATATCTTTGTTCAAAATCAAAGATATGCGCCAACTCATTATCTTATCCTTCGCAACGTGCCTGACGTTCGCCGCTTGCCAGAATAAAACCGCCCCGAAAGACAATACAGCGACACAAAATCAGGCACAGGCATTCCTGGACCAGTACAATAAAGAATACCAGAAATACGCGTACGCGGACAATATCGGCCAGTGGCAGCTAAATACGCACATCGTCGAGGGCGATACAATGGACCAGCACAATGCCTCCATCGCTTCGGCGGCCCTGGCAGCATTCACGGGCAGCGCCGGTAATATCGACAGCGCCAAAAAATATATTGCCTTGAAAGATCAATTGACACCAATTCAGTTGCGTCAGTTCAATGCAATACTTTTTCTCGCAGGAAATAATCCGGCCACCGCAGGTGACGTAGTCAAAAAGCGTATCGACCTGACCAATGATCTGGTGGCGAAACTCTATGGGTATAAATTTATGATGAAGGGCAAAGAAGTCACGCCTAATAAGATCGATGAAATACTTCGCCATTCATCCGATCTGAATGATCGCCTGGCAGCCTGGCAATCTGCAAAAGAGGTGGGAAAGACATTGAAAAAAGGCCTTATAGAAGTTCGCGACCTGAGAAACAAATCAGTGGCTCCGCTGAACTACAAAGATTTTTTCGCCTACAATGCGTCTGACTATGGCATGACCTCCGATGAAGTGCTGGCACAGACGCACAGCATGATACACGATGTCTGGCCACTCTATCGCGAGCTGCATACATGGGCGCGCTATACACTTGCCGAAAAATACCACCAGCCTGTGCCGGAATACCTGCCTGCGCACTGGCTGCCAAACCGCTGGGGACAGGACTGGAGTGAACTGGTCGATGTCAAGGGCCTCAATATCGACGGATACCTCAATGGTAAAGGTGCTCAATGGATCCCGCGCGAGTCTGAGAAATTCTATATGAGTATTGGCTTTGATTCTTTGCCACCGGTATTCTGGGAGAAGTCATCCCTGTATCCTGTCGCTGCTAATGCCGGATTCAAGAAAAATACACATGCTTCGGCATGGCATATGGACTATGCTGATGACATCCGCTCACTACAGAGTATAGAGCCTAATACAGAATGGTGGGGTACCTGCCTGCATGAGTTCGGGCATATTTACTATTACAGGTCATACTCCAATCCCAACGTGCCGATCGTGCTGCGCAATGGTGCCAATCGAGGATATCATGAAGCATTCGGTACTATGATGGGACTGGCCTCCTTGCAAAAACCCTTCCTGAAAGGACTCGGAATGATAGACTCCAACGCAACCTCAAACGACACTATGGAAATGCTCAAACAAGGGCTGCAGTATATCGTAAATATCCCATGGGGCAGTGGAACTATGACGGAGTTTGAACATGCACTATACAGTGAGAATCTACCGGCGGATCAGTTTAATGCCAAGTGGTGGGAACTGGTAAAGAAGTGCCAGGGCATAGTGCCCCCGGCGGACAGAGGTGAAGAATACTGCGATGCTGCTACAAAGACGCATATCATCGACGATCCGGCACAATACTACGACTACTCGATAGCCAATGTGCTGCTATTCCAGTTTCATACCTACATCGCTGACAGCATACTCCATCAGGACCCTCATGCGACCAACTACTGGGGCAATAAAGACATAGGCGCATTCCTCAAAAAAGTCATGACACCAGGGCAGAGCGTAGACTGGCGTGAACACATGCAGACCTGCATACACAGCGACATGAGCGCTAAACCTATGGTGGATTATTTCGCACCTCTCATGGCTTGGTTAAAAAAGCAAAACGAAGGCCGCAAATATACGCTGCCTGAGAAGGCACCTTATTGATCCCCAGGCCGCCAATACTATGAGTTTAGCATCGTCACCGATAGCTAAAACTATTTATGCCGATAGGCACAATATCTAATTTATTTAATGCGTTTATTAGCGTATCACCTTTGATCTATTTCTTACTTTCGCACAC
>JAOQAO010000158.1 GCA_025963485.1 Bacteroidota bacterium
TGGCTCCGTCATTTCCTGTAGCACCCTGTGCACCAGTCGCGCCATCATTGCCCGAAGGGCCGGTAGCACCTGTGGCTCCGCCGCCTACGCCAGTTGGACCTGTTGGCCCCGTAACACCATCATTTCCTGATGCGCCGGTGGCTCCATCATTTCCTGTAGCACCTTGTGCACCTGTTGCGCCATCATCGCCGGATGGGCCGGTGGCACCTGTGGCTCCGCCGCCAACACCTGTAGGACCTGTTGGTCCTGTAGCGCCATCATTACCTGATGCGCCGGTGGCTCCGTCATTTCCTGTAGCACCCTGTGCACCAGTCGCGCCATCATTGCCCGAAGGGCCGGTAGCACCAGTAGCTCCGCCGCCTACACCTGTAGGACCCATTGGTCCTGTAGCTCCATCATTACCAGAAGGACCTGTTAATCCTTGTATACCTGTAGTACCCTGTGCGCCTGTCGCGCCATCATTGCCTGAAGGGCCGGTAGCACCTGTGGCTCCGCCACCTAGGCCAGTAGGACCCGTTGGTCCCGTTGCTCCATCATTTCCTGATGAGCCTGTTGATCCTTGTATGCCTGTAGCACCTTGTGTGCCTGTCGCGCCATCGTTGCCCGAAGGGCCGGTAGCACCCGTAGCTCCGCCGCCAATACCTGTTGGTCCTGTCGCGCCATCATTACCGGAAGGGCCTGCTACACCTTGTATACCGGTAGCGCCCTGTACACCTGTAGCTCCATCATTGCCCGAAGGGCCGGTAGCACCTGTGGCTCCACCGCCTACACCAGTTGGACCTGTTGGCCCCGTGGCACCATCATTTCCTGATGCGCCGGTGGCTCCGTCATTTCCTGTAGCACCTTGTGCACCAGTCGCCCCGTCGTTACCCGAAGGGCCGGTAGCACCCGTAGCTCCGCCGCCTACACCTGTAGGACCCGTTGGTCCTGTAGCTCCATCATTGCCGGAAGGGCCTGTCACACCTTGTATACCTGTAGCACCCTGTGCGCCGGTCGCACCATCATTACCCGAAGGGCCGGTATTACCTTGCAAACCTGTTGCCCCTTGGGGGCCGGTGGTACCATCGAGGCCATTCGCTCCATTCGTTACTGCGGGACCTGTAGCGCCTGTGGCACCATTCGCACCCGCTGCACCTTGAGGGCCTGTCGCGCCGGTTGTGCCGTTGATACCCGCTGCACCAGATGTACCTGTAGCACCCGTGCGGCCGGTAGCTCCTGTAGGGCCTGTAGTGCCACTCAGCGCACTACCTGCATATAGGGCATATGGTACACTCATGAGCTGGCTTGTGCCCATGTCCGTATAGCTGCCGCCGCCATTGATATCTACTTCTACCTGGAGGTATTTAGCGCCTGCGCCCCAGTTGACCGCTGCGAGGCTGCCGCCGCCGGTGCCGATCACCGCATTGAAGAGGCCGAACTGATTGGTCGTCCGCGCATGTGTTTCCTGAAAGACCACCGGCCCCGTGGCCGATTGATCATGGATGGTGAACCGGATGGAGACATTCGTATTGGCTACGATGGCTCCGCCGGCGTTGCGCACTACGGCCTGGTAGTTGACTCCCTGTGGGGATTGGGCCGATAAGGCAGTAGCGCAAAGCACAAATAAGAAAAGGAGGTATTTTCTCATAACTATGTATTTTTGGGGTATTTAGTAGTGTACTGCAAAACAACCACATGTGTTTCGTATGTACACCACATAAAAAATACATGATCTCCACCCTACTGTCCACATTGTCTGTATAAAATGTCTATTTTAGCACCTCCTCAGGGGATCGCAGTATCTTAAAAAACAAGGTGAAGTTCCCAGCGTCGAAAGATATCCCGAAGCAGCAAAAAAATTATCGCTGAAATTAAAACTACGCTCACACTATTTCAAGAAAGCATACCAAGCTATTGTTACCAAAGGATTTAGCGGCATCCGGCAGTAAATACCTTCTCAGTGACTACAAATGCAAATACAGTCATCATTGCGCTATTTGCCACATAAAGTTACCATCCCTCCGCCTGTTGATCCGTATACCTCTATCTGTATTATACTGACTCCCCCTTCTACACAAAAACTACATAATCCAGCGGCTATTTCTATTATTGTATATACATTTGACACAAAGACAGCTGATGGCAACTCCGATCACACGACCACCCGATGATATTTTTCACAACCGCAAGTCATTCCAGGAATGCCGCGAGGCACTGTATCCCTATCTGAAACGCGCGGGCAAGAGCATGCCAGAGCAGGAGCGCATGGGGATCATGCTCCAGATAGCATGCTGTGAGGCAGTGATCGGCAATATCAACGAGACCGAAAGCCTCCTGCGCCAGTGCGAGGCCTATATCATGGAGTATGGCCGCGATGAGGAGAAAGCTGTAGTGCATCATATACGCTGTAGGCAACAGATACACCGTTCCAACTTCGCCGAAGCGCTTGAGGAGGGGCTCAAGGGGCAATATCTCTTCAAGCAACTGCCTTTCCCGTTCTTCACTATGCTCAACTCGACCTGCTGCGGCGTAGCCTGCTCCAACCTGAACCTATTCACCGAAGGCATAGACCACCTCACAGAGTCGCACAAGATCGCCCTCTCTATAGGCGACTACCGCAGTGCCATTCTCGCCACTGCCAATCTCAACGAGGTTCGCATGCGCATACTGCCCGTCGACGACTGCATCGCCTACAATAAAGAACTCCTAGGTGCCATCTACACCGAGTATGGCAATAAGCCCAGCATAGCAGAGGCCGGCACCTGTGTACACCTGGCGCACCTGTATGCCAAACAGAAAGAATACATGCTCGCATCCAGCTATGCCGATCGTGCACTGGGCGTGATGAGGCAATTTGAGTACCTGCCGCCGCATCACTTCCTGTACACCAATATATTTGCTATCAAGGCTGAGATATGCGGCGGCCTCGGAGATGAGAAGGCGATGCTGAAGAATGCCAAAGAATGCTCCGACCGCGCACGCGAGGTAAACAAGACATCTCCCGAGATCGACATCTGCTTCATCCTGCTGCGATACTATATCGAGCATAAGAACATCCGCAAGGCCAAGTCATACCTCGACGCTGCCACCGCCCTCATACCCGACACAGACAGGGGCTCACCATACCTGGATCTCAATGAAAGCCGCTGCCTGTACTATGCCGCGATCGGCGACAGTGCTCAGGAACTGCATCACTTCAAACTCATCTATCAATACAAACTCAAAGCCCAGCAGGAGGGCCTCACCAACCGGGTCAACTATATCAATACGGTCCACGCACTCGAGATCAAGCAGAAAGAAGTGGAACAGCACAAGACAGAGCTCGAGTTCAAAACGCAGGAACTCAATATGACTACCTACCACCTGCAGCAGCGCAATCAGCTCCTCAATGACCTCAAGGACAATATCTCCGACCTCAAGCGCGCCAAGCACAAGTCTGACGTGGTTTTCAAGACCATCACCAAGACCATCGATCTCGCCTTTGTCAAAGAGGAGGTAGAGAAGGACCGCTTCCGGGAGAAATTTGACGAGGCGCACCGTGGGTTTATCGCCCGCCTGCATCAGACATACTCAGCGCTGTCTCCCACCGAGTGCCGCGTCTGTGCGCTGCTCCGCTCGGGATTCAATACCAAAGACATAGCCTCGCTCCTGTCCACCTCTCCCCGCAATGTCGAGAACCATCGTGTCTCCATCCGCCGCAAGATGGGCCTCACCCGCGACGAGAATCTCAACCTGGTGCTGACGACGATAGAGTAGACTAGTATATCATGGCGTCCCCCTTCGGGTCGGGCTATCCGCTCTATCCCTGACGCAATCACGCGACACCATCGGTAAAGCACCACAGAAGCACGTAATGCATTCCTCTTTTACAAAGGGCGCTGCCGCAGGCTTGGGGTTCCTGCTGTTTCCGTTTTTGGCCCTAGCGAAGTGTCACCCAAAAACTGCATTCAGGTATATAGTTCCATATACCCATTTTAGGGTATTGTCCATTTGACATCTGCTTTTTACCTTGCCAGTACTATTCTGAATATGAAAGCACTACAAGCCTGGTATGTTGGCTACTATATAAATACCTGTTGCAGCGCTTACAAATTTCGCGATTCGGCCTTTTTTTGTTCACATTAAACCCCTTTAATTATGCCCGTCACACCTGAACTAAAAGATTTCATCATTGACGTCGGCCCAGATGGTACATTCCGTCCATCAGGTACATATCAGACTATTCCCGAGCATATTGACGGTATGTTTCAAAAGTTTGCTGCCGACAATGCGAAGGAGATAGTCATATATTTCCACGGAGGCTTGGTCAATGAGAAGAATGGTATCGCATCGGCAATTAAAATGGCTACTCAGTTTCGGGCAGCGGGACTCACGCCGGTATGTTTCGTCTGGGAGACGGGACTGATCGAGACTGTGATCAATAATATCAACAAGATCTCAGACACCAAACTTTTTGATAAGCTCGTTAAGCTACTGATCAAAAAAACTTCGGAGAAGCTGGGCTTTGATGCTGTGGCTGGGCGAGGCGCGGGTAGCATGATCTCCGACGCAGAGATCGAGATCGAGCTTTCCAAACCCGAGCCCTTTGAAAAATACGACAGGGTAAAAAACATCGCCACCCGCGATGCCGTCACGCTCGCCGCCATTCCCGCCGATGATGTACTCCAGAGGACTCTGCGCGATGAAGTGCGTGACATGATCGACGACGATCCATCCATCTCCATAGCGCTATCCCAGACAGAGCTCTCACTCCAGTCAGGTCCGCCTGGTGCGGCCGGTGGTAGAGGGATCATCAGCACAGCAATGCTGGTCGAGCACATCGTTAAGATAGCATTCAGGGTTATCAAGCGGTTTATGGAAAAGCGCGACCATGATTTCTATCCCACCATCGTGGAGGAGATACTGAGGGAAATATTCGTCACCGAACTCGGAGCATGGGTTTGGAATAATATGAAAGTGAAGTCTCAGGATATGTGGAAGGACAATACCAATGCTTCAGGCCTGAACAGGTACGCGGGAAGGTATTTTCTCCAGAAGCTCCTGGACTATACCAAAGATGGTAGCATGAAAGTCAGCCTAATAGGCCATAGCGCAGGCTCAATAGCTATATGCAATCTGCTCGAAGCGACCACCGGCATCGATCCGGATTTTCAGTATCACCACATAGCGTTCATGGCCCCCGCCTGCCGTATAGACCTCTTTGAAGAGCAAATGGTTAAACAACAGCAACGCTACAAGGAGTTCAGAATGTATACCATGAAGGACGCAGTAGAAAAAAACGACCGTTTAGTACCCTTCATATATACACACTCTCTGCTCTATCTCATCTCCGGCGCGCTGGAAGATAAAGGTACTGCCTATGATGCATATATTCTGGGCCTAGAGAGGCATATCAATGGCAGCTACGCAGACCCGGCCCTTTCGCCGGTGTACGATTATTTGCATGCACCATCTACGGACCGTATAGTCCAGTCTCAAACTGCTGCAGGCACAACACTGGGATATCAGTCGACTGCTATTAGCCATGGGGGATTTGACGATGACCTCCCGACTGTGAGCAGCATTATTTCTTTTCTAAAAAATAAAGCATAAAAAAAACCGATAATGCAAACCAGAGATTACGCATTGGTGATCGGCATCAATGACTATACAAAACCAGAGCATAATGGCCTTCCTCCTTTGAAAGGCGCTGTAAACGATGCCAACAAAATGGTAGAATGGCTCCTCAGTCCTGACGGAGGAGATCTGCCACTAGCCCACTGCAAGAAGATCACCTCCACGCGTACACCATCACTCACGCCCATACAGTACCAGATCGATAGCGCATATCTGGAGATTGACACGATGGTCAAAAATATGATCAAAGATAGCGGGGGGACAGCTAGGCGATTCTACTTCTACTTTGCAGGGCATGGCGTCGGCCTGAGGACAGACTACAATGAGATAGCCCTCTGCCTAGCCAACTGGTCCGAGGACAGAAGAAATGAGGCGATCGGGGCAGATCTTTACAAAACTGAGTTTCTGCTTTATCAGTATTTTGATGAGATAATTTTCCTGGTCGATTGCTGTCGCAATACTAAAACCAATATCAATCCAGCACGTCCCTCATTTGCTGCCGTAGGAGCTGTGCCGCGGGCCAATGCTGTCAATGTATTCGTAGGATATGCCACCCAGTACCAGGATCAGTCCAATGAGGCCGAATATGACAGTGGAGAGACGCGGGGAGTATTTACCAAAGTGCTCCTCGATGGCCTCAATGGTGCCGCTGCTGATGCCGCTGGCATCGTCACAGCTTCAGGCCTCAAAGGTTACCTTGATATGAATACGCCGGGAGAGGCAAAGGGAAAAGGTTACAAGCAAATACCGGAGGTCAGCAACACCTTCTATGGCACAGGCATCCTGCTCAGTCTGGCTGGCAATAAAAAACTCAACATGGAAAGCAATTTCATATTTACGGACCATCGGGTATCGGTAGAGTTATTGGATGGCACACTCAAGAGTATAAGGACCTTCGACACCAGTATAGAAAAAAAAATCAGCGTGAGCCTGCCAAATGGCCTATACCTGCTCAAAGATAAAGTCACAGGAGAGCAAAAAACATTTCAGATCCCGTCAGAAAAAAACGAAGCAGATGTCAACTTCTAAAAACAACCAATATACCCTCCGCATAGATGCCATGGATTACTATAGAGTAGTAGCCCGGGTGTTGATCTATGATGCACGCAATCAACTGGTCTCATCCGGCGGTGACAGATGGCCTTTCATCAGTGGGCTGGACCAAGGCCTCTATACAGTGCGGGTCCATCTCAACGGAGCTGCTGTAGACAAAGTCATAGTAATGGATAAGGACCAGACCTGCCTGATAGCAGATGAAAAGGCCAGCATACCTGCAGGTATCATCCATTTAGTATCGCCAAAACAATACTCCTCGGCGCTGCTTTCGGACTGCTACGGCTCATCACATGAATACTATACTGCCCCCGCCGTAGAGTGGAGCCAAAAAAACACTGCTCACGGTAATAATACAGTCGGTATAGGGACATCCACAGGCTCTTCCCTTTTTGTCTTCCTGAGATTTGCCTCTAAGGATAAATATATTTCACTTCAGAAATGCTATCCAAACAAATTTTTCAGCGACTTTGAGATCGTCGATGAGCATGGCGACACCGTATGCGCTTTCCGTCCGCAGGCAGTAGAAGTAGATGAGCAGCATGGCTGGGCCGCCTATAGCGCGGACCTGCCACATGGCCTTTACTACCTGATGTATCATGGACCGGAGCCGAGGCAGGTACCCATTTATGTATTCAGAAACTGGCACACGCAGTTCTTTCTGACCTTGGGCCAGGCACCTCTGTTTGGCACTACACGTATATTCGTCTCGCCCTACAGAGCATTTGACCCGTACGAAAAGACATTAAAGTACATCGACATTCTGCTCGACAAACTCCAGAACCAGGACTACACGCTCAATGAAGAGTTGATAAGCATGACCGCCAATGGCAAATTCGAATCCCCGATGCTCGGCCTCATCTGCTCGTATATATATCTGAAAGGTACAAGCA
The DNA here is from genome assembly GCA_025963485.1 of Bacteroidota bacterium. Lineage (GTDB taxonomy): Bacteria > Bacteroidota > Bacteroidia > Chitinophagales > LD1 > UBA1941. Next base: position 7,542 of record JAOQAO010000158.1, read on the forward strand.
TAAAAAACGACGATTTGTTTCGTGCCATAGTACAAAATATGGAAAATGTGATCCTCAGCAATAATCCAGGATCGCCAGATATCCGCGCTTTGAAAATTATAACAGCAAAGCATTTTTCTAATCCGGAATTTGACGCCACTGGCATATCGGGCGCGCCTATGTTCCGGATAGGCTTTGAGGCCATACTCGATGCCTCTGTGCATCAGCCCGACCTGATACCCGAGAATAGTATAAATGATTTCGTGTCCGAAAACCTATGTTCTGACTCTCCGTTCACGACGTTTAAGCCTATTCCCTTTCAGCAGAGAAATATCCTGCGAGACGATATAGTGCTAGAAAACCTAATACTCGATGAGCCCAAGGATTTCGGCTGGGATGTGAAACAATTTGAACTGCCGCCCGACTATGTGACCTTTTCTTTCAAAACAAACATCCCCGGCAAAGATCGTTTCGATGTCAAAATAAAATCCTTCCTGGGCGATAGCATCTTAGGCAAAATTAACTCCCTAAACACCGCGCCCTCGAGGAATAGCTGGATCAAGAACTCAATAGTGGGTATGATAAACACTGATGAAGGAATCACAATAAATGACATCTCAACCAATCTCAATATCTCCGGTAATACTGTCACCCGGATCTTATCTGAGTGGAAAGGCGAGGAAAAAGGAGAAAAGCCTAAAAAGGATAATCCATTTAAAAGCAATAACGAACCTCCTTTGATGAACGATCTCTGATATTTTCTCCGCTATCCGTAGTTAAAACAAATAGATGTTGTCCATAGCCTTAAGACAGGATGTGCGCAGGCGACTAAAGACCTACCCTCGGAGATTCCAAGACTCTTCGTTACCTCAGAGTGACAAAAGCCCCAGAGCACCCCACACCCAGTCCCGTATAACATTTCCCCTATGCCCAAGAATGCAGGGTGGCCCCGGAAGGGTTGTTGTGCCAATCTGGATGCCATGGCCAACCACGTTGTTCTTTATAACAATCAGAAAACAAATATTTGATACCGCAAATATTCATGCCTAACTTTATGGTTCAACCCTCGGTCATGGATACAAAGACTACCGTGATGAACCCGGCTAACCTGAAGGCGATAGGCTTCTCCGAATACGATGAAGAAGGTATAAAAAAATACAAGCGCGGAAAGGATATTATCTGGTTTACCGGCTCCCGGTCTTTTACCGGCAACTTCTACAATAAGAGTTCCGTCGAGATCTTCCAGGAAATTTTGAAAAAGGAAAAAGACGGCATTTAAATTCCTTTTTTCTCATGACTTTTCATTGCAGGTCTCTAGCGGCTACATGGGTGCAAAAAACTCGATCGTGTGGTTGGGGTATCTGCCGGGCATATGAGGTCCGGAAAGTATGAATTCGAGATCCTGATAAAAATCATCGAAGTCCGAAGGCTTGACCATGAAGGCCGAAGCTTTCATGCCCTTGGCATCCTGTAGATCGTTCTCGCGGATACCCATGGTCCATACGATGACAGGCAGGTCCCTGAGCCGTCGTATTGACCGTATGCCGGTCAGGCACTCCAGTCCGCCCATCCGCGGCATATTCAGATCGAGAAATACATAGTCGGGGGTCGGATTGTTCTTGTCGCCGAGATAATTCAGAGCGGCTTGCCCGTCACGGACCGTCCTGAGGTCAAAGTTACCGGGCACCAGATTGAGGACATGCTTGAAAAGAGCAAAGCTTTCCTGATCGTCATCCACTAATAGGATGACCTTTACTTGTGATTCATTCATGACACAGCGTTAAATGTTCATGTCCATCGGGTCGACCGCAAAGGTATGTATTTGCATCGCATAGTTAAAGAGCACTAACAACACATACCTTGTATGATATATTTCCCTTTTCCACCGGGAGAAAAATATTTTCCGTCGCTGATGTGATCTGCTGTTCCGCTCTTGCCGTTTAACTTTACTACAATAAAAAAGCGCAGTACTCCACTGCGCTCTCCCCAGAACAACTTGCTCTGGTTATTATGATTGGCGGGGCGTATTAAACACCTTTTTCTGCCTCGTAGCGAGGTTCTCTTTTACACGCTGCTGCTCCTGGTGGAGCGATATCTCCTCCTGATGTTTATAGGCCTGCTCGGTTTCGTTTTTATCCTTCCACCTGACCTGGTCCTGTCCCTGTCCCGGTATGAAGTGCATATCAGGGCCATGAAGCACTGGCCTGTTGGTCACCTGCCCTGTCTGCGTATCAAACTGCAACTCATTCTGCAGTTCATCGTTTTTGTTAGATCCCTGTTTAGATGTTTTTGCAGTGGCTGGTTTTTTATTGCCAGGTGATTTAGCGGGAGCCTTATTTGCAGATGGTTTTGACGCTGGTTTAGCTGCGGACTTTGCAGCTGGCGCCTTTGCAGCTTTCTTCGCGGCCGGTTTTGCTTTTTTGGTTAAAGCCCCTGCTTTTTTCGTTGACCCTTGTATTGAAGTCCTCTTCGGGGATTTAAGGGCCACTTTTTTAGCAGCAGCTTTTGCACCTTTAGGTGCAGCTTTCTTTATTGTGCTCTTCACTTTTGCAGCGACCTTCTTCACCGCCTTTTTAGCAGCCTTGACAGCCTTCTTTGCTGCTGGCTTTGCTTTCTTTGCTATGCTCTTTGCGGCGCCTGTTGCTTTCTTTGCAGTACCTTTAGCAGGCGCAGCAGCTTTCTTCGTTTTCTTTTTTTGCGTAGCCATGATATTTTTTTAGTTTAATGATGAATGAATAGATATACTACCCGTTCAAATCCAGTGCCAAGCTATATTGGGGAAAAAGGCACACAGTTATTACGAAAATTGTATTTGCATTGATCCGTACTCATCCGTTTGTATTTCTCCTTACTAGTATCCGTGTGTCTTGTATTTGTATTCCTTTTCGTGAGCTTACAGGTATTCTCTTCTGTATTCCTTCATGATCTTCATGTGAAATGTATTTTTCGCGTCTTTGCGTCTTTGCGAGAAATAAGCATTAAAAAAGCCGCCCGAAAAAGATCAGGCGGCTCCAGTATCGGGTATCCGGGGGATCGGTACCCTCCTTGATTATTGTTTGGTCATCGGCACCGGTGGCAGCGAACTATTAGTACCATCATAAGTAGCCGATTGTACCGCGCCGGTATATCCTGTCTTCTTAGGAGTGAATGTATACTGCGTACTCTTCACCAGAGGCGTTTTGAAAGTGTAATTACCATGGACATCAGAAGTGTCTGATACGATACTATTCTTGCCATCGCTGGCGGTCACAGTAGTACCCGATATCGGCACACCTGTCGCATCTACAAATACCTGAGCAGGTGATCCACCCGTGCCAGTATTACTAGTATCCTTTTTAGTAACAGGGGGTGCAGTGGCCGTACTGTCTTTTTTAGTTTCAGAAGCGCCTGCATCAGTTTTGGTTTCGTTGTTGCACGCAGCCAGCAGAAAGAGGATAGGGACAATAAGTAAGATTAGTTTTCTCATGTGTTTGGGATTTTAATAGGCTAAATGTATATTTAATTACTTATATTTCCATATATATTTTACGATCATTATCCGAGGCTTGACCCATACCGCAACCATAGAGGAAATGCTTGCTTTTGCGCGTGCTAATATCTCCATAGATATTGCCGCCGCTTGCGTAGCCTGCGAAAGCGCCATAGAACTTTCCCGTACAGAGCACGATCAGACCTATGAGGGCGAAGCCCGCCACCTGCATGCACAGGTACTATTCAGCCAGGGGCAGATACCATCTGCTATAGAGCAGATCAGGAAGGCCATCGCACTGCGCGAAACTATTGGCGACCGGTTAAAAATTTCTGTTTCGCTCAATAGCCTCGGTATATTCCTCAATGAGATCGGCGACTACAGCGGTGCGCTGGAGAGTTCCTTCCGCTCATTATGTATCAATGAAGAGATCGATAATAAAAGGCTTATCTCTATAGTACTTATCAATATCGGGAGCATTTACCATCGCCTCAATAATCCCTCAGAGGAAATGAAGACCTATGAGCGATCACTCCTGATCGCCGCGGAAATCGGCGACAAAAGCCTCATCGCTGCCAATCATCTCAACCTTGGCCTCTTGTATACGAATCAAGGGGGGTTTGAAAGGGCGCAGGAATGCCTTGATGGACTTAGCGAACTTTTTATTTCGCTGAAAGACTCAAGGAATGCCATCAATGCCTTGAATGCATTCGGGACCTTGTGCTACAAATCGAAACAATATGACAAAGCACTCGAAAAATATTTCGCCTGCATAGAACTATCCAGGGAGACGGGAAATTCAACAGGCATGGAACTAGCCCTGATGAATATCGGCGAAACGAAGATACGCATGGGCCTGGTAGCGGAGGCTAAGCCTTTCCTCGATGAAGCGATAGCACTCGCTGAGAAGAACTCGCAGAGATCAATATTAAAAGAAGCGAAACTGATTCTCGTAGACTACTATAATGCTATGGGTGATTTTAAAAACGCCTTTGATGCACTGCGCAGTTACAGCGATCTCAAAGACGAACTCCTCAATATCCAAAATCTCAAACAGCTCGGCGAACTCAAGCTCAAATACGACTTTGAGAAAAAGGAAAAGGAAGCGGAGATCAACCATCTGAAAAACATAGAGCTCAAACAGGCATTCGACAATCTGCACCACGAGAAAATGCGCTCTGACAAACTCCTGCTCAATATCCTCCCCGAGGAGGTCGCCGAGGAGCTCAAGCAGACCGGTACGTCGCCCGCGCGCTTCTTTGAAGCGGTCAGTGTGATGTTCATCGATATAGCCAATTTCACCTCTATCAGCCAGCAGCTCTCGCCAGCGGAACTGGTCGGTGAGATCGATTTTATATTCCGCGGTTTCGATGAGATCATCAGCCGCTACCGCATCGAGAAGATAAAGACCATCGGCGATGCCTATATGTGTGTAGCAGGCATACCGGTACAGTATGACGATCACGCCGCGCACATGGCAGATGCGGCTTTAGATATGCTGTCATTTATCGATCAGCACAAAAAGAAAAAGATCACTGCGGGCAAAGTTTTCTTTGAGATACGCATAGGGATCAACTCCGGCGCCGTGGTCGCGGGCATCGTCGGCTCATCAAAATTTGCCTATGACATCTGGGGCGATACGGTCAATACCGCCGCACGTATGCAACAGAACAGCGAGGTAGGCCGCATCAATGTATCGGGTGATACTTACCTCCTGCTCCACGACAGGTTTCAAACTACTCACCGTGGCAAAATATACGCGAAGAACAAAGGCGAGGTCGACATGTATTTCCTCGACTCAAAAATAGGCGGTTGAAAAAGCAGACATAACTGAGCCTGGTGTCAATGCCGCTAATTCTGATTTAAGTTTTAGCCTTTAGTTTAAACTTACCTCACTACGCTCAGCACCTTCGTATAATAAGCACCCGCAGATCGCACGGTCACATAGTACACACCTTTGGACCATGCACTTATATCCAGTTGTGTACCATTCAGGCCAGGGCCGGCACTCCACTGCTGGCGGCTCACCTCGCGACCCAGCACGTCAGTGACATAGAGATCGACGACCTGCCCGCGCTCTGTGATGATATTCACCGTCACTGCACCCGATGCTGGATTAGGTTTCAGCGCCTCCATCACAAAACCCTGTTCACCGGTGATCATCGCCGAGACGATATTGCTATATGCATAGTGGCCGTCATAGTCGAGCTGCTTGAGGCGGTAATAGTAAATACTATTGGGCAGGACATCATGATCATCTCTGCTGTATGCTATCAGGCTATTGCTGTTGCCATGACCATCCATCGATCCGATACGCACAAAGGACGCACCATCTGCACTGCGCTCTATGTCAAATCCTGCATTGCCAGTCTCAGATGCTGTCGCCCAGTCGAGCTTGATATAGCTATTGCTGACCGAGGCGGCAGTGAGGTACAGCAGCGTCACAGGCAGCGCGAGCCCCGACGGCGATACGCGTATGCCCGCAGTCCCTCCGCTGAATCCTGTGAGCCCTGCATATTCCCTGTAGGGTATTCCATTCATCACACCGTGTATAGTAGTGTAGCTCGCAGCGGGTAGTTTATTCGGGACATCAGAGATGGTATTATTCACTGGCAAATAAGTGACACCTGTGACGGTTTTGAACCACTCCATCGCATGTATAGTAGCACCATACGTAGCGGCGAATGTCTGTGCAGCTGCGCTCATCGCAATACTATCGGTAGAGCTATAGAAGAAGCGCACCTTGATCGGATTCGCAGGATTGATATTCCCAGTGCTTACCGTCGCATTCCAGTACCTGCCCATCGTGAAGGTCGCCTTCTGCTGCGAAGGGTCCTGATGTGTATCGTAGGCAGCAGGAAAAGCCGTCTTCACCGTGATGTCGACACTCGCAGTAAAATTATTGCCGTTCTTATATATACCAAACTCCCACTTACTGAGATCAGCCGGATCGGCATAGTAGGTCCAGCCGTTAGCATCCGGGCAGGATACTTCCTGTAGCGTGATCGTGGCTGGCGCGAGCACGGCATTGCCAGAAGGAGTAGTGATAGTCACCGCATTGCTCGCTGTGGCCGTGCAGCCATCACCGTCTTTTACGGTCACCGTATAGGTTTGAGCTCCGGTGGCGAAATTAACCACAGGCGTCGCACTCGTCGCAGTATATCCCGCTACAAAATGAGTCGTCGGAGCCCAGGTATATGTCAGTGTGCCGATAAAATTTGATACCACCGCAGACACCGTCGCATCTGTCAGCGGGCAGGTAGAGACAGGAGCCACTGTAGCTATAGGCAGAGGATTGCTGATACCGCCGGAGAGTGTGGTGCCGATGAGCGAGATATTATCTATCACCCAGTTTTCTTCCGAGCGGTTATTGGTCGCCGTCATACGAAATATAAACTGCGTCGTACCTGCTGGCAGTGTCACATAAAAAGCGCTTTGCGTTGCTCCTGAGCTACCGAGGTAGGTCGCATTACCCCCAATAGAGAGGCCCACAGGTGATGAGGAGGATAGTGGCAAAAGGAAATTACTGAAGCCTTTGTAAGTAAGCAGTGTACTCCATGTCACACCGCCGTCAGTGCTTGTTTCGATAAACATATCTTCTCCGCTGTCATCCCCATCACCACTGCCTCCTACTACAGGCGATCCCACCTGAAAGGAAAAGGTGCTATAATTGTATGATGCAGAAATACTCTGATTGCTAAAGGTGGCCGTGCATTTTGATTCGATCTCACCGGATCCGTTCAGCGCTGTGTAGCTTTTGGAGAATGCCTTATTCGTCGGGCCCGAAAAACTTTTCACAGCCAAATAGTTGCCATTCGCAGTGCCGCCACTGCCCGTATATGTTGGAGTATCTGCGGTATAGCTCCACTGTGTAGCCCCTTCGAAATTTTCACTCACGATCGTAGTCGGTGTCGCGGTGCCGCCGGTCGGCGCCGTCACACTGATCGACCCACTCGTCACATTTGCGAGTGTGAACCCCGTTCCCGCATTGGTAGTCACCAGCGTCGCTGTCTGCGTTGACCGCGTGAAATACACATTGCTAAATGTAGCCACACCATTTACAAAGGATGCCGTCAGCGTACCCGCCAGTCCACAGCCTGTAGCAGCCGCTAGTGTCACTGTTCCGCTACTGAGCCCTGTGGCCACTGTGCCTGAAGCGGTACATATCGCCGAGACCTTTACAGTCATCGGCGCATCCTCCTGTGTGGTCGTCGGTAGAGTGGTAAAAGAAAGCGCATTAGGCGTAGTGCATGTGACTACAGTAGATGCTGTGAGTGTAAATGTGGAGTTATTCTTAAACCTCACTGTGGTGGTGCTGGCGCCAGTATTTGACGGTATGGCGTAGATCACGATGGATGTACCGGCGGCCACGGTCACGCTACCGCTGAAAGTATTGGAAGAACTACTGGTCTGATTGGCTGTGCCAAAAGTAGTAAGCGCACCGCCGTTATTTTTATACTGTATCGTAAACTGCCCCGAGCCCGAACTAAGCGTGGTCAGCCAGGTGATCGATGACAGGGTAAATGTATGCGTCGCATCTGCTGTGATGGTGACGGTGTAATATTTATTTGCGCTAAAGGAAGCGCCAGTATTTGCTGTATTGAATCCGCTGCCATTGATCCCGTCTGCGGCAGATGTGCAGGTCACGCCTGACCCGCGCGTGAGATTCGAGAAGGTCACACCCGCAGGCGGTGTAGACCAGGTAGCAGTGGACACAGCAGGGCAGCTGATCGTGCCCTCCCCACTCAGCGTCACGGTCGTCTGCGCAAAACTCATCAGGCAGATGATCCATAAAAAAATGGTCATCGAAATATTCTTTGGGGCCTTGCATAGGAGGCATATATGATGGTCCATATTACTTCATTTAGGGACCTCAAACATATACGCAGAACCTTTCGCCAAAACTGCTCTAATATTAAGCAACGATGAAATAATCTCGTCATCGATCTCATCAAATAATATAATACTGGACAGGCTATTTTTCTAAATTATTGACAATGAAGTATGACCGCTTTTGGCATGGTTTTCTGCCTTTAGCCGGGTCTCGCTTACTGCATTATTACGCAGCTGTCAGCAGTTTAAAGTTTTTGCTTTTGAGTTGATACTTATTCCCCCACTGTCATAGAGCATCTGACAATTCGATATGTCCCGGTATACCCCCGGGGATCAAACTCACCAGGTAGTGATCTGTATCCAAAAGATAAACACTGCTATAGAGATGTGAGATAAATGTGCGCAGTTCATCGACGGTGGGTATCAGCTTCTCTGCCGTATAGATCAGCAGCAGCATTTCCATATCATCCCCGCTATCCTGTGAGGGCATCATATACCTTATGTTGGACAATATCCGCGCACCATTCGATGTATAGAAATGTAACCTCGCGAGGCGCTCCGTCGTATTGCTGCCATAGCTGGGATGTTCGATTTCCATGCACAGGCTTTTGCTCCTTCTGGCAGCCATCTCATATACCAGGTGCAGCATTATCCTGCCGTATCCTTTATGCCGCATATCTTCTGCTATCGCAAAGTAGTCGAGAAACATAATATCGCATGATGCAAATGTCCAGATGATCGCAATACCAGCCACATGGCCCTGCTCAGTCGTCATAGCATACAGCTCGCATGTTCCGCTATCTATGCGCTGCACTATCCGCTCCACAGGCTGCCGCTCACCTGGCGGAAAAGACTGCAAATATATCTCTATGCATTCACCGAAGAGTTCGTGAGCAGAGGATGATATTGATATCAGGGAAGTGGACATAAGGATTTGGAGCGATCAGATGAATAGCTCAATTATTTGCTTTGACATTCGCACATACCTATTTACCCGCATGCTTGCGGGATTTATGTTTGATAGCATCTATGGTGGCTAAACTGATAGAAACTGCCTTTGCGGATATTGGTTTCTGCTGACGAGCTTGAATACGCCTGGCTTTGAGATATGCCAGGATAGACAACTGCTCGATCTCATCAAAGCGTTTCACTTCGCTCATGATATTTTTGACAGTGACATTAAATGCTACAATAGCCATACTTTTTATTCTCTTCCAAATCTACAAAAAGAAATAAACACTCATTGCATGCTTTAAAATAAAAAAGCTGCCCCGATATAATCGGGGCAGCTTCAAATGTATCATTGTATTATCCGGCATCGGATCATTTCTTCTCCAATGCATCAAGGCGTTTTTTCAATAGCTCATTTTCTTTCTTCAGATCATCGATCATCTTCTGCTGCTCCTGTATCGCTCCCACCACCACTGGTGTCACGGCGTTATAATTGACCGCTTTAAATTCTACTTCCGGAGTCCTGATCTTTTTAGTATCGGGATCTTCCATCGCCGGCTGCGTAGCATACTGCACTGCCGTAGGTATGACCTTCTCCACATCACTGGCGAGGAAGCCATACTGACGGCCTTGAGGCAGGTTCAGCATCGGATACTCCGTCGTGCGGAAATCGTAGCTCTTAGGATGCAGTCCTTTGAGCATAGTGAGTGCATCATCCACACTGGCTATATTTTGTTTGAGCTTTTCATCAGATGCGGTGAAGCTCACAGTGGAGTATGCTGCACCTGCGAAGTAGCCCGCATAGTTGGTCGATGATGCACCACCTACTGTAGCATATATACCGTATGCATTGACGCCACCATATCCGTAGAAATAGCCGCCATAATTCTGAGATGTGCCATACCATGCCTCGTTGTATGATGCATATCTTGAGCCCGTACCTGATAGTGTCGCGTAATTGCGGCTACCCATATACCCACCAAAAAACTGACCGCCATATCCATAGTATGGAGTATTATTGGTCGCTCCGTATACTGCGATATAGTCAGCATTGGTCATCGTATTGGTGAAACTACCTATCCGGCCCGTGCTTCCTGTAGCGTCCAACACATAGGCCGGTGCATTAGTACCGATACCTACATTGATAGCCGTAGATACCGTACCCAGTACGATAC
>JAOQAO010000159.1 GCA_025963485.1 Bacteroidota bacterium
GGTCGAATCATTAAGGACATAAAGCCGTTTATTTGAGTCTATACTGACCACTGGCCGTGACAAATTGGAAATAATCGGTTTAAAAGGACTTAAGACGGGCTTGTTTGATTGCGTTTTTCTTAGAGAATCTTGTTTAATTTCTTGTGATTCAATTCTAAGTGGATATAACTTTCTATTATTTATCGTATCGTTACTGAGGTATTTTAAATCGACTCTCGTGGAGTCGCGAATAGTATCATTTACTGTCAGCTCTAACTTGCCCTTAATGACATAAGAATTTGAAAACCAATAGATTATACTGTCATTTGTGTTATTTATTTCGACGATATCTTTGGGAGATAGGAGATCTGAATTGAATTTTAACGTTTTGATCGGAGCATTATACGTTATGAGGATTTTGCCAGGAGCAATCGCGGAAGCATCTACAAATTTGGGCCTGGCGTTTTTTGATTCAAAGGCGCTCATGTTAAATGTAAGTTTGGATGAATCAATCAGCGTAATGACACTATCCAAAAAGCCAACGAGCTCATTAGCCTGATCGTATTTGTAATTTAGGTTTTCATCTTTCAAGGCATAGACTCTGTAGCTGCCGGAGTGGATGTTGTTTATCTTAAATGCAGCTTGTTTGTCTGATTTTGCAAAATAATAAGGCTTGGAATGTCCGATTCCATCCACAGAATCCAGAGGGTAGAGAGCGACTATAATATCTTCTGCAGCTTTAGGGTCTTTTACGTTGTAAACCATGCCGCTGACCGATGCGGAATCCAGATTATTTCCTGTAGCGAAGACAAAACTGAAATTCTTAAGCGGTGTTCCTTCATTATTATCTTTAATCGCATCTCCAAAATTGATGGTATAGGTTGTACTATCTTTCAATTTTGACTGTAGTAGTATGCTCAGGCTTTTCCCATTGACAAAGAACTTAGGATTCTTCTCCATGGGAGGTGATATGAGTATCTCTTTGGGATCTAGTGTCTGTTGAATGTATTTTTTGAAGCGGATTTTGATCTTCGTGTCATGAAAATTCAGAGATTTATTGGGAGGGTTAGACTCTTTCACGGTAGGTGGCTCCATTTCCCTCTTTCCGCCCGTAGGGGGAGCTTCATTTGCACAGGAGGATATTAAAAAGAATAGGATTACAGGCGCGAAACGCAAATATTTGAGAGCAGATCGTAATTTAAAGACTCTAAGAGGCATTTATATTTGTTTTACCGACCCATATGGACCATCAATACCGCTATATCAGCTGGCGAGACGCCGCTGATACGTTGAGCCTGACCCAAGGAGGTGGGCTTTATTTTAGCTAGTTTTTGACGGGCTTCGATAGAAAGCGACTTAAGAGCACTGTAATCATATTCGATTTCGAGTTTTATATCCTCGAGACGGCTCATTTTCTTAGCGGTCTCTACTTCCTTCTCGATATATCCCTCGTATTTTAGCTCTATTTCAGCAGACTCTATCACCTCTTTAGGGTATTTTGCGAGTAATGCCTGCAGATCAGGTACTGCGCGCGCCAACATGGCTAATCCTACATGCGGACGGGCTAAAACCTTGTCCAACTTCATTTTTTGACGCATTTCAGCACTGCCTACGTCGGTCAGAAGGCCGTTCATCTCTTCCGGCCCGACGCTATAGCTGCGTACAAAGGCTGATATTGCCTTAATAGCTTCCCTTTTTTGCCGTAATTGCTCTAGCCTGCTATCATCTGCGAGGCCTATTTTATGGCCAAGTTCTGTTAGTCGAAGATCAGCATTGTCCTGGCGAAGGAGTATACGGTATTCTGCCCTACTGGTAAACATCCTGTAAGGCTCCTCGGTACCTTTGTTGATCAGGTCATCGATGAGAACACCAATGTAGGCATCATTGCGCCTCAGGATCAATGGCTCGAGATCTTTAGCCGCATTATGAGCATTGATACCTGCCATTAATCCCTGGCATGCTGCTTCTTCATAGCCGGTAGTGCCATTTATCTGGCCGGCAAAGAAAAGATTGCGGACCAGTTTGGTTTCGAGCGTATTTGATAGCTGGGTGGGTGGGAAATAGTCGTACTCAATAGCATATCCTGGCCGGAACATTTTCATATTTTCAAATCCCTGAACTTGCCTGAGGGCTTTATGTTGCACCTCCTCTGGCAGAGAGGTCGAAAAGCCGTTGACGTATATCTCTACCGTATCCCAGCCTTCTGGCTCTATAAACAGCTGATGGGATTCTTTCTCTGCAAACCGATTGATCTTGTCCTCTACAGACGGGCAATACCGGGGGCCCAGACCTTGTATCCTTCCGGTAAACATGGGGGATTTATCAAAACCGGTCTTTAGTATCTCATGAACCCTGGCATTGGTATTGGTGATCCAGCAGCATCGTTGCTTTGCGGGTTTTGGGATGCCTTTGTATGAGAAGCTTGATATCTCTTCATCACCCTCCTGCACTTCCATCAGGCTATAGTCCAGGCTCCTTCCATCTATACGCGGAGGAGTGCCTGTTTTCATCCTGCCTGCCTCAAAGCCCAGGCCGATCAGCTGTTCTGTGATGCCATGGGCAGCCTTTTCGCCAGCGCGCCCTCCACCAAACTGCTTTTCTCCGATATGAATAAGGCCGTTGAGGAAGGTGCCATTGGTCAAAACCACTGACTTGCCCTCTATCTCAATTCCCATAGAGGTTCTGATTCCAGTTACGGAGCCATTTTTGACCAATAGCCCCGAGACCATATCCTGCCAGAAATCCACATTAGGCGTCTGCTCCAGCATTTTGCGCCATTCTGTGGCGAACATCGCGCGGTCATTTTGTGTGCGTGGACTCCACATAGCTGGTCCTTTTGACCTGTTGAGCATTCTAAACTGGATCATGCTTTTATCAGACACGATACCGGAATATCCACCCAGAGCGTCTATTTCGCGAACGATTTGACCTTTTGCGATACCACCCATAGCCGGATTACAGCTCATCTGGGCGATGGTCTGCATATTCATGGTGACCATGAGCACGCTGGAACCCATATTTGCTGCTGCTGCTGCTGCTTCACAGCCTGCATGGCCCGCACCGACTACTATGACATCATATTGTTTGAACATTGGACGGCAAAAATAGCTAATACATTTGAGAAGCGGCGAGGATAACATTATTTAGGCCTACATGACGTGAGTAGGTTTTCTATCTGTCATTGTTCCACGTGGAACAGTCGCCAAAGAGGCGACGGCAATGCTCCCTTTTGTTCCACGTGGAACAAAATTTACCAATAGCAGATTGTTGACTTGAAACTGTTACTGCCATTATATTAGAGGCCATTATGAACAAGTTAACATTGGCTCTGATAACAGGCGGTGGAAAATTATCCGAGGCAATCCACCTTTGACTATGATAACCTTGGATAGCAATTCTAAGCACAATCGTAGCTTGGCTTGCCCCGAGAGATAGAAGATGAACGGGTTACAGTTTTGGCAGGCGAACTTGCATCCGGTGAGAGGGACAGGAAATACGGATACTATAGAAGCCAGCCTACATTCACAGGAGCACTTAGATTGATAGTGTCGCGACCTGAATAGATCGGACATAAAAAAGGAGAGCACAATGCTCTCCTTTTTTATGTCCGATCAAATGGATTTATTTGTTTGCTACTAACCAGGCCTTGCGAATCTTTTGCTGCTCCTCGGTCGGGGTCTTGGAGAACTCCAGAATATTTACTGATTTGACATCTGCCTTAAAAACTTTCGCCTTGAGTGTTTTCTTCTTTGCCTTGCCTTCTTGAGCAGTTGGGCGCAGTACAACGACCTTTAGGTTGTCACCTTCTTTTACCTTATTCAGCCATTCTTCCCGGAACGCCCTGAAATCCTGAGGTGCTATGGTTTTGCCATTTACTTTTAATATCTCGTCACCTGTTTGGAAACCCATTTTTACGCCAAAGGCATTCATGTTTTTCGTGCCCGCGATGATCAGCCTTTGCGTCGCAGGGTTATAGCCGACATCAAATTGCCCGAATGAAAAAGCCCGCGTCTTTTTGATCGCAGTATAATCTACTCCTGCATATCCGAGTGTTTCCTGAAATGGAAGCTTTTTGCCACCGACTATATAGTCGTCGATAAATGTTTTGATCTCAGGATATGTGAGCGAGACTATTTTCGGGAAAAGCTCATCATCCTGAAACGCCTTATCCTTACCGTATGTTTTGGCAAGATCCTGTATCAGGTCCATCAGGCGGTATTTGCCTTGTGAGAGATGCAATAATTTCAGATCAAGGCACATGGATATCAGTGGGCCTTTGGCATAGACGTTATTGTATTGGCTTTTGTATTTGTCCAGGCAGCCCTTGCTCATCTCTGTGAAAGAAAGGGAATCATTAAACCCAAACATAGATTCGTTCATCGCTTGCTTGATGGCCGCGAGGTATTCATCCTGAGAGATCAATCCATATCGTACCTGCACTGAGTGTGCATGATACTCTGTAGAGCCCTCGTACAACCAAAGATGTTCACTCATTTTGGGATGGTCAAAATCGAAGTCGGCGATCTCTACAGAATGTATATTGAGCGGAGTGACGATATGAAAGAACTCGTGAGATGCCACATTGCGCACCGTGGAAGCAAGAGCCGAATTGTCTCCATCGATGAGGTAGTACACGGATCCATAAGAGTGCTCCAGTGCACCAAAGCCTCCGGTCAGCCCCTCGTGTTCCGCCAGGTATATCAGGAACGAGTATTTCTGTACTGGCAATTTGCCACCGAGGTATTTACCCTGAGCCTGCAGGAGTGTATCGAGCTGTTGGGCGATGCCGTTAGCTGTGGCCTTCTTGCTTGGCGAATAAACCGAGATCAGGATGTCGCTTTCTCCCACCTTGATGTGTGCAGTATCAGGCATCGTGTACATGATCGGATTATCTACCGCCTCATTGTAACTTGGTACGATGAACTGGTCCTGAACTTCACTATTGTCGCGATCAACCAGAGAGGTGCTACCATAAAAGTTCGGCTTATGGGTAATATTGATCTCGTAATAGAGCTTCGTATGATTCCGGAAATAACCCAGCATCGTATGCAGGTTAAGGAGATAGCAAGTATCCGGCTGAAAGTCTGTGCCACCCGGTTCGAAAATTGGATTGTCCTCCTTAGAAGCGTGATATGTGTCACGGACCTTGTAAGTGATCTTTCCGAGCATATTGCTATTGCTGATCTCCCAGCTATTCGTGTCTATGACCGTTACGGGCAGTGGCTTTCCGTTTCTGTCAAAGGCCTGGAAGTCTTGTACGAATCTGCCGAAGTCATAAATAGTGTATGTCCCCGGCACCATCTTGGGCAGGCTGTAGATGATCTTGGTTTCACTCAGCAGGGGAGCTGTGAGTTCCACGTGAAGGAGCCTGTCAGGTGTCCTGGTCAGGTCTATGGAGAAGTGATAAGCATTGTCCACGGCAAATGCGCTGAACAGACTGCAAAAACCAAAGAGAAACAGGACTAATTTTTTCATTGCGGAGATTTAAAAATTCATGCAAAATTACAGCACTTGA
>JAOQAO010000189.1 GCA_025963485.1 Bacteroidota bacterium
GATCAATTTCCTCAGAGAAACGGATGGGAAGAAATGATCATTTGAAATGTCTTATTTTTCATCAACATTACATTAATCAATACCAAGACTAACCCCAGCAGGTTCTTCCCTCTCCTTCGGAGAGGAAAGATGCCGAAGGCAGATGGGTGAGGTCATAAACCATAACCAGCCATGAACTATAAGAGAATGCCCATCGAAATAGAGTCACCCGAGGAGAAGGGCTATGGCACCATCACACACAATTTGGCCGAAAGTTCAGTGAGGGATATCTATCTGAAAGATGTGAATGTTGATCTGACAGATGTATTACTGTTTTATGGCGAACATAAGGGCTTGCTCAAACTTCGCGAAGCGATCAAAGAAGATAGTAAAGTACTCACAGCTGATGATGTACTGGTGACTTCAGGTGCGGCTACAGCGCTGTTTGTTGTAGCTACGTCTATGCTTTCGTCGAAAGATCATCTCGTCGTCATACGTCCCAATTATGGGACTAATCTGGAAACTCCGCGCGCACTCAATTGCCAGATGAGTATCATTGATATGAGCTTTGAAAATAACTTCGACATAGACGTAGAAGCGATCAGCAAAGCTATTCAACCAAACACGAGGCTGATCAGCGTCACCAATCCGCACAATCCCAGTGGTAAGCTATATGACGAATCAACGATCAACGCGCTGATTGCTTTGGCAGAGAAAAATAACTGCCACCTGCTGGTCGATGAAACATACCGTGACCTCAATTTTCAGACTGAACTGAAACCATATGTCGCTGAGCTTTCAGATAAGGTGATATCCGTTTCTTCCGTTTCAAAATCTTACGGTGCGCCAGGTATTCGCATCGGATGGATCATCAGCAGGGACAAAAAAATAATGCATGACTTTCTGGCTGGCAAAGAGCAGATATGCCTCTGCAACTCCGTCGTGGATGAGGAGATCGCTTATGCTCTTTTGAATAATAAAGTGGAGATAATAAAGAATAATCACGCCCATATCCTGACCAATTTCCAATACTTGAAGGAATGGTTTGCGAAGCAGCCATATCTGGAATGGGTAGAGCCAAAGGCGGGTGTCGTTTGTTTTCCACGGCTTAAGCAAGGGTATACTGTAGATGCTGAAAAACTTTACGATACGCTTTATGAAAAGCATGGTACTATAGTCGGGCCGGGGCATTGGTTCGAGCAGGATAAAACATATATGCGGATCGGCTTTGGGTATCCGGGACTGGAGGAACTGAAGGAGGGGCTTGCCAATCTGGAAAAATGTCTGAAAGAATTGGCTACTGAAGTACGCCCCTAAGTCATTACGGTTGTATTATTGTAATAAATCCGTTTTATCCGTGTCATCCGCGTCATCCGCGTGCTTCGTATTTGTATTGAGCCCCCTGCGCCGCCCCACGAACTGCATTTACCAAATTCTCCTATCTTCGCAGCCCAACTAACGCTACAAGTGACTAACGAGAATATAGCAGATATAAAAAGCCGTCTGGACAATCTGGACCGGTTCCTCAATATAGAAGAGCGCCGCATGAAGATCATGCAGGACGAGCAGAATACTATGCACCCTGATTTCTGGTCTGACCCCAAAAAGGCGGAACTGGTCATGAAGGATATCAAGCTCAATAAATTCTGGCTGGTCGACTATGAAGCTACTCTGCGCGAATATGAGGACCTGAAGGTGCTGCGTGAGTTCTACGAAGCGGGTGAGCCGGTGGAGGCAGACCTCAAGGCGCAATATCAGAAAGCGCTGGATGCAGTGGAGAAACTGGAATTTAAATCTACTTTGGACAGGCCGGAGGACTCCTTTGGCGCTATACTGGAGATCAATGCCGGTGCAGGCGGTACGGAGAGCTGCGACTGGGCCTCAATACTGCTGCGTATGTATGTGATGTGGGCAGAGAAGCATGGTTTCAAAATAATAGAGGCAGAGCGCACTGATGATGATGTCGCTGGTATTCGTTCTGTGACTCTGGAAATAGAAGGCGAGTTCGCTTATGGTTTCCTGAAAGGGGAGAACGGCGTACACCGTCTGGTGCGTATATCGCCATACAATGCGCAGGGTAAGAGGCAGACGTCGTTTGCTTCGGTATTCGTAAGTCCTATTGTCGATGATACTATTGAGATCGTCGTGCCGGCATCGGAGTGCGAGTGGGATACATTCCGCGCGAGTGGTGCGGGTGGGCAGAATGTAAATAAGGTGGAAACGGCTGTGCGTGTGCGCCACATACCATCTGGTATCGTCGTGACCTGTCAGGTAACCCGTTCACAACATGACAACCGTGACCGCGCGATGCAGATGCTCAAATCAAAACTCTACGAGCGCGAACTCGAGAAACGCAACGAAGAACGGGATAAAATAGAAGGCACCAAGCTCAAGATCGAATGGGGCTCGCAGATACGCAACTACGTACTGCATCCATACAAGCTCATCAAAGATACCCGCTCCGGCTATGAGACTGGAAATGTGCAACCTGTGCTAGACGGTGAGCTGGATGATTTTATCAAGGCTTATCTGCTGAATGCTACTAAGAAGGTAGGGTAAAAAGGTACCTATTTACTCGTAAACATCTTTACGATTACCGATTGTGATAACATCCACTACCAGCTGTTTATCAAAAATGTTATAGATCACACGGTAATTTCCGACCCTTATTCTGTATCCATCCCGCCCCTTTAGTTTTTTTACACCTTGTGGACGGGGATTTTCAGTTAGGCCGTATATAGCTTGCTTTATATTGGAATAAAACGGTTCGCCTATCTGTTCTAATTCTTTAAAGGCTCGCTTGCTAAAACTTAAAGAATAGGCCATTTGTTACTTATCTTTTTTCTTTGACTCGATCATTTTAAACGCATCCTCCATCGGTATGCGTTCTCCTGTATCTTCCTTTTTAGCGTCATCATACAGGCGGACATCGTCGAGGTCTTCCAGTTCTTCCATCATCAGGTCAAACTCCTGCGTGGATAGCACGACATGAGATTTATTGCCGTCGGCATCCACTATGTACTGTGGATGTATAGTGAGTATGATCATATTTTGCATACTATAAATTTAAATCAAAAAGAGCAGACAAACAACAGATACCAATCGGATCAAATAGTCAATCCTCCATCCACACTGATGACCGCACCTGATATAAAGCCGGCTTCCTTACTTGCCAGGAAGGCATAGAGATTTGCCACATCCTCCGCTGATCCTAATTTTTGTAAAGGGATCTTTGCTTTCATGGCTTCTATTACTTTGTCGGGGATGGTGGAGATCATATCTGTGGCGATGAAGCCTGGGGCTACAGCATTGACAGTGATGTTGTATTTACCGAGTTCGCGGGCCCAGGTTTTGGTGAGGCCGATGACGCCGCTTTTGGTGGCCGCATAGTTGGATTGGCCATAGTTGCCGTATAGACCGACGATGGAGGAAGTGTTTATAATAGCGCCACTGTTGTTTTCGATCATATTAGCTGAGATGGCTTTGGTGCAGTTGAACACGCCGGTTAGATTCACATCGAGTACTTGTTGCCAGTTTTCTGCAGTCATTTTTTGCAGGCTGGCGTCGCGGGTGATGCCGGCATTGTTTATCAGGATATCTATTTTGCTGAACTGTTTGATTACGTCTTTTGTCGCATGTTCCACTTCTTCGTATCTAGCTGTGTTGACCTTACTGAACTTAGCTACGAATCCTTCGTTGAGAAGTATTAGTTCCAGTTCCTTACCTTGCACAGCGTTCACATCCCAGATAGCAACGGTTGCGCCTTCTCGGGCAAATAATTCAACTGCCGCCTTGCCTATGCCGGCAGCCCCTCCGGTGATGACCACCACTTTGTTGTGAAATCTATTCATACATCCAAGATGAGAATTTTATTATTTTAGGCAACATATTTTTTAGAGTGAGACTTTCCATGTCTTTTACGGCCCAATTGAAATTTATATTTTCACGGATAGATTTAGAGCACCAAGACTTTGAAAGTCTGACCGAACCAAAGCACATACAATGTCGACCATCCAACAAGCGCAAGAGATACTCAAACATAAATTCGGCTACGATAGTTTCCGCCTGGAGCAGCAGAATGCTATACAGCATATTTTAAATAGAAAGGACTGCCTCGTGCTGATGCCTACTGGTGGTGGCAAATCTATTTGTTATCAGATCCCTGCGTTGATCTTTGATGGACTGACGGTCGTCGTGTCACCGCTGATATCGCTGATGAAAGACCAGGTCGATGCGCTCCGCGCAAACGGTATCGATGCTGCTTACCTCAATAGCAGCCAGAGCGGTGGTGAGCAAGGCCAGATCATGCGTGATGCGCGAGCAGGTAAGATCAAGTTGATCTACGTGGCGCCTGAGCGGCTTTTGCAGTCAGGCGATGGATTCCTGACGTTTTTGAAAGAGGTGAATGTATCTCTCTTCGCTATCGATGAGGCACACTGTATATCGAGCTGGGGCCATGACTTCAGGCCAGAGTATATGCAACTGGCGAAGCTTAAAATGTTATTCCCAACCATCCCTATCGTGGCGCTCACAGCGACTGCGGATAAACTGGTCCGTAAGGATATTTTGGAAAAACTAGAGCTGCACCAGCCAGCCACTTTCATATCCAGTTTCAATAGGGCGAATATCACTTACTATGTGGAAGCGAAAAAGAACTTCTACCCAAAGCTCATGGAGTTCCTCATGGAGCGGAGGGAGGAGAGTGGCATTATATATTGCCTGTCGCGAGCGGGGACAGAGTCGTTGGCACAAGATCTGCGGGAGGATGGTTTTAATGCCATGGCCTATCATGCGGGTATAGAGAAGACTGCAAGGGAGAAAGCGCAGGAGCAATTTATCAGAGATGAAGTGAAGATCATTGTCGCGACCATCGCTTTCGGCATGGGAATAGATAAGCCCAATGTGCGATTCGTGGTGCATGCTGACCTGCCGAAGAATATAGAAGGCTATTATCAGGAGACAGGGCGTGCGGGACGTGATGGTCTGCAAAGTGAGGCTATGCTCTATTTCAGCACGGCGGATGTGATCAAGATGAAGAAGTTTATCGTGATCGGAGATAATCCGGAACAAACTAAAATACTCACTAAGAAGCTGGACCAGATGGCACGCTTTGCGCAACTCACTACTTGCCGTCGCAAGTACCTGCTTAATTATTTTGACGAGCCAGCACCAGATGTATGCGGGAGCTGTGATGTATGCCTGAGTAAATTTGATATGATAGACGGCACTGTCATTGCGCAAAAGGCGCTCTCAGCTGTATCCCGCTTGAATCAGAATTTCGGAATGAATTATACGATCGACTTTCTGCGAGGCTCGAAGTCTGAAAAGATGCGCGAGGAACATAAGCTTTTAAAGACCTATGGTATCGGTGCTGATATTTCTAAGGAAGATTGGCAGACCTATTTCCGCGATTTGATCTCCCGTGGTTATTTGCAACAGACAGAGGATGAATTCCCGAAGTTGAGATTGACGGTGACCAGCGAGGATGTTTTGAAAGGAAGAACCACTGTGCAACTGGTCAAAACCAAGACTGTGGAAGAACCAACACGTGCCACAGCTTCGCAAGCAGAGGTCTCTTACGAAAAAGAATTGTATGCAGACTTGAAGGAATTGCGTAAAACTATAGCTGACAGCGCCAATGTACCGGCCTATATCATTCTCGGCGATTCTACCCTGATCGAGATTGCTGCATACCTGCCGCTTAGTTTGGAGGATATGCGGAAGATAAGTGGTTTCGGTGATGTGAAGATACAGCGCTATGGTCGGGAGTTTCTTGATCTGGTAAAGGATTATGCTCAAAGAAAGAATCTTACAACACGCATCAGCCAGAAACAACCCAAGCGTGAACGCAAGGCCAGCCGCCCGGTCAAAACCAATGAAGGCGGCTACAAGAATACCAATCAGGTTACGCTCGACATGCACCGCCAGGGTATCGCCATAGACGAGATCGCCATGCAAAGGCAGCTCTCCGCGCAAACTATCGCTAATCACCTCGCTCATTTCGTGGAAACCGGTGACCTGCGTGTGGAGGACTTCGTATCTCAGAGGAAGATCGACCAGATACGTCCCCTAATCGAGAAGCATGGATATATGTCACTCAAAAGGATCAAGGATGATGCAGATGATGAGATCAGCTATAATGATATCCGGTTTGTGGTGAGTAGTGTTTTGTCGGGGAATGGGTGATGCAGACCTCACCCATCTGCCTTCGGCATCTTCCCTCTCCGAAGGAGAGGGAAGAACTTACTGAGCAAAAATGGTGTATTTCAGTATATAGTTGAATTAGTGATTTTAAATGAGTGTTTAGATTTCAGCTACAAGCTCATTGATGTTTATTGCCTCTAGTTCTTCCTCTCTTATAGTATCCACTACGATCAGTGAAACAGGCTTCTCTCCATATAGTTTGATGTAGTTTGAAAGGGTTATCGTACCTATAGTATAGCTGTGTTTGCCATTGGAGAATTGTTCGGAGGTTTCTTCAAAGTATGCTGCGACATCGGCCTTGTAGTCGCTCTCGCAGCTGGCAAATATTTTGAGCAGCACGTCATTGTTATACTCCACGTGCTTATTCTGGTTTATCTTTTTGTACTCATATTTATAGTCATAGGTGAGCGCTGACAGGTCGCTGATGACCGCAGAGGCGGTAGGGTAGGCCCCTGCACCTTTGCCGACGAAGAACTGGTCTTCGGAGAAAACTGTTTTGAGCGTGACGCCGTTGTATACATCATCGACCTGATAGAGTTTGTCCGAAGGACGAATAAAGCGCGGAGCGACAAAGGCTGATATCGTGCCATCGCCTTTCCTGAATGCCTGTGCGATGAGTTTGATCTTAAGGCCTTTTTCTTTGGCGTACTGTTGTTCGAGGTGGCTGATACGGTCGATGCCAGCATTAAATATGTCTTGTGGTTTCAATACTCCGCCAAAGGCATGAGCAGACAGGATCAGTAGCTTATACTTGGCATCGAAGCCGCCGGTATCGAGCAATGGGTTGCTCTCTGCATAGCCTTTGGCCTGAGCTTGCGACAATGCCTCCTGATAGCTTTGCCCTTCTGCAGACATCTTGGTGAGGATGTAATTGGTCGAGCCATTTACGATGCCTTCGACGCTTTCGAGCAGCTCGTTGTCGTAATACTCTTCGAGATTGCGCAGTATAGGAATACTGGCACAGCAGCTTGCTTCATAGAGCAGCGGCACCTTGTATTCATATTGCAGATCGATCAATTCGGCGAGGTGCTCCGCGATCATTTTCTTATTTGCTGTTACTACAGCTTTGCCTGCGCGGAGTGCCGCTGATACGATGTCAAATGCCTCGTCTGCATTGTCGATCAGCTCAACAATGACGTTGATGTCTTTGTCGCAGAGTATCGCATTTTTATCAAAGGTGAAATGCTCCTGCGGGATGGGGCGTGGTTTGTTCTGGTCTTTGACGCAAATGGTTTTTATAGTCGCATTGAGGGTGGGTGTTTTCTCCAGCACCTGATACAATCCGTATCCTACACAGCCGAAGCCGAAGAGTCCTATATTGAGTTTTTTCCTGTTCATTTTAAATTAGATTTTAGACGTTAGATATTAGATAAAGACGAGAATTTAGAAACAAGAGTCAAGAGTCAAAAATACATTGCTGTCGCCAGGCGAGTCCTCACCCATCTGCCTTCGGCATCTTCCCTCTCC
>JAOQAO010000206.1 GCA_025963485.1 Bacteroidota bacterium
TTATCGCGGCTGATGATGATGAGGGAGAAAATCATGGAGGAGTAAACTTTTCATCATGGATAGATGCTAAGTGCCTCATCCCCGGCCATACCTATTATGTACAGTTGCAGGGATTCATTGGCACCACAGGCTCTACCACCCTCAATGTAGGTAGCGTGGCCAATCAGGACCCTACGATTTCGTAATGCCCGTCCAATTTCAGCACATGCAGTACTAATCCTACATGGACAGCGCCTACAGCTACGGATCCCGAAGGATGCTCGGTCACATTGACTCCGGATCATGCTTCCGGTAGTGCATTCCCGCCGGGTACTACTACTGTTACTTATACCGCCACCGATAATCTCGGTGCATCTTCCACTTGCAGCTTTGATGTGACTGTCACATCATCACCTACGGTGAATGCAGTATCTGACCAGACCGTATGTAATGGTTCATCTACCACCGCAGTCAATTTCACAGGTACGGCTACTACATATAACTGGACCGGATCGGTCAATACGATAGGATTGGCATCAAGCGGCAGTGGCAATATCGCATCATTCACAGCGACCAACGCCGGAACAGCACCGGTCACAGATGTGATCACGGTCACGCCGACCAAGCCGGGCTGTGCAAACGGACCGACAACTACTTTTAATATTACTGTCAATCCTACACCCGATGTAAATACAGTATCTGATCAGGCATACTGTGACGGTGATTTTGTCATCGGTGGGATACCTTTTACAGGTTCCGTGTCTGGTACTTCATTCGACTGGACCTCTTCTAATGGTAGTGTAGGTACAGGTAATAGTGGTAATGGTGATATTCCGGCATTCACAGCTTTCGATGGTGGAAATACACCAGTGAGCAGCGTCGTCAATGTCACTCCTTCATATACTAATAATGGCGTCACCTGTACAGGATCAGTCATGACCTTTAATATCACCGTAAACCCTAATCCTGATGTGGATCCTGTGGCTGATCAAACCGTTTGCAACGGTAATGCTACTACAGCGGTCAATTTCACGGGGTCGGTTGCGGGTACAGTATACAATTGGACCGGTTCTACTGGTACTATCGGATTGGCTAGCTCTGGTTCAGGTAATATTGCCTCATTCACCGCGACCAATGCCGGTTCAGCTCCTGTGACTGATGCGATCAATGTAAATACTGCATATACCAATGCCGGACTGACATGTTTCGGCGGTACTGGTTCTTTCGATATCACGGTCAATCCTACTCCGACAGTGAATGGAGTGAGCGATCAGGTGGTATGCAATAATGGATCAACCGCTACGGTTAATTTCACCGGAGCAGTCCCTGGTACTTCTTATGATTGGACAGGCACCGATGGCACTATCGGTATCGCTACCAGTGGTAACGGCGACATCGCTTCATTCACGGCAACTAATGCCGGAACAACACCTGTGACCGATGTGATCACGGTCACTCCTTCTTATACCAATAATGGCGTAACATGTACAGGCACGCCGACCAGCTTTAGCATCACGGTCAATCCGACTCCTACAGTAAATCCTGTTTCAGACCAGACTGTGTGCAATAGTAGTTCGACAACTACTGTAAGCTTCACTGGAGCTGTGGCAGGCACTTCATATGACTGGACTGGTACTAACAGTACTATTGGCATCGCTACCAGCGGCAATGGCGATATCGCCTCTTTTACGGCTACCAACGCAGGTACGGCTCCGGTTACTGACGTAATCACAGTCACCCCTTCATATACTAACGCAGGTGTTACCTGCACAGGTACACCGACCAGTTTTAGTATTACTGTCAATCCTACCCCTACAGTAAATGGTGTAAGCGACCAGGTAGTGTGCCATAATAGCCCGACTACTGCAGTAAACTTCACAGGGGCCGTACCGGGGACATCGTATGACTGGACCGGTACTAGTGGTTCTATCGGTATCTCGACAAGTGGTAACGGGAACATCGCATCATTCAACGCAACTAATTTCTCTACTACACCTATCACGGACGTGATCACTGTCACTCCTTCATATACTAATAACGGAGTGACCTGCACGGGTACACCGACCAGCTTCAGTATCACGGTCAATCCAAGGCCGCTTTTTGATCCACCGGCTGGCAACTTTACTGTATGTAATAACTCTTCAACGTCCGTAAACTTCTTTACGACTGTACCGGGTACCGTTGTGAGCTGGACAGGTACTGATGCTACCATTGGTATTCCTACCAGCGGCACCGGAAACATCCCTACGTTTACAGCGACTAATGCCGGTACTGCACCAGTCATAGACACGATCTATTTAGCTACATCTTATACTAATGCCGGTGTGACTTGTTCCGGAGAAGCAGATACCTTTACTATCACCGTCAACCCTACGCCTACAGTAAATGGTGTAGCCGACCAGGTGGTTTGCAATAACGGATCGACTACTACAGTTAATTTCACTGGAGCGGTTCCAGGTACATCTTATGACTGGACCGGCACTGATGGTACGATTGGCATCGCTACCAGCGGCAACGGCGACATCGCGTCTTTCACGGCTACCAATACAGGAACAACTCCTGTAACCGATGTGATCACTGTGACTCCTTCATATACTAATAATGGAGTGACATGCACCGGAACTCCTACCAGCTTTAGCATCACTGTCAATCCGACACCTACGGTAAATGCAGTGGCTGACCAGTTCGTTTGTAATAATAACCCGACTACCACAGTGACTTTCACAGGTGCTGTAGCTGGTACAGTATACGACTGGACAGGTACTGACGGTACTATAGGTATCGCTACAAGTGGTACAGGTGATATAGCATCATTCACAGCCACCAATACTGGAAATATCGCGGTCACAGATGTGATCACCGTGACTCCATCTTATACTAACGCTGGTGTTACATGCACCGGTTTGCCTATCAGCTTTAATATCACTGTCAATCCAACTCCTATCATCACGCCAAATGCTGATCAGGAAGTTTGTAATGGCGCTTCTACGGTTGCCGTTCCTTTTAGCAGCACTGTGGTCGGTACTAAATATGACTGGACCAGCAGCAATGCATCGGTAGGACTGCCTACCAGTGCGACGAATGTCACATCGGTCCCATCTTTCACTGCTATCAACACAACAACAACAGACGTCATAGATACTATCGTAGTAGTGCCGACATCACCTGATTTCTGTGTAGGCCCGTCAGATACTTTCACTATCACGATCCATCCTACACCAGTGGTAAATCTCGGTCCTAACGTAACGACATGCGGAGGTAACGTGGTACTCGATGCTGCCAATCCGGGATCTAGCTTTGCATGGTCAAATGGTGTCACTACACAGCTCGATACTGTGAGCGCCGGTGGTTTGTATAAAGTGATAGTGACTACTATCTACGGCTGTATAGACAGCGGAAGCGTAAACATCTATATCAAACCTACACCTTCTGTCAACCTCGGAGCCGATGCATCTTATTGCGGAGGTACTGTGACACTTGATGCAGGCAATGTGGGAGATATATACTCCTGGTCTACGGGTGCTACTACCCAGCAGATCACAGTCGGTTCTACCAATGCGTATAGTGTAATAGTAACGGACACTGCCAGCGGATGTCAGGGATTTGATACGATCAACCTGACATTCAATACCCTTCCTGTGGTCAATCTGGGGCCAGATACTACTCTTTGCGGTGGTAGCCTGACTTTGCTGGCCGGCGATCCACTCAATACTTATCAATGGTCTCCATCAGGATCAACCTCCAATTCGATCACGGTGACTACGACAGGCACCTATTCAGTGACTGTCAACTATCCTAGCGGATGTTCTGCTATAGGTTCTATCCACGTGACCGTCTTTACTAAGCCGGATCTTGGACCGGATTTCACGGACAGCATCTGCCCCGGCAGCACAGCTGATCTCAATAGCTACTTTGTGGCAAGCGGATTGACACTCTCATACAGTACTGCCACTCCTGGTGCAGTAGATCAGGGTATATACAGAGTTGTAGGAGTCAATGCAAACGGTTGCAGTGATACTACCTTTGTGACCATCATCTATCGTGTAAAACCAGACCTCGGTGCAGACAAGACCGACAGCGTATGTCCGGGATATACATATAACCTGGATAACCTCTATCCAAACGCCGGCTATACCAGCTACGTATGGAGCGGTACATTTACTGAAACAGCAGTAGGCCCTGGCACCTATACACTGGTGGTGACCAATGCGAGCGGATGTACAGATACAGCGGTCGCAACTATCATCAACAGCCAGAAGCCTGACCTCGGGGGCAATAAAACAGATAGTATCTGCCAACACTCTACTTATGACCTGACAGCGCTCTATCCTCTTCGCGGATTTACGACCTATCACTGGCTCAATGTGCCGGATTCATCAGCAGTGGCTGCCGGTACTTATCAGCTCGTCGTGACCAATGCTCAGGGATGTACAGATACAGCCTATGCTACGATCATTTATCGTGCACAGCCAGTGGTTACACTTTCGGAGCCAGTTGGTGTTTGTAGTACAGAACCTGCATTTACATTGACAGGTGGGTCACCTGCAGGTGGTACATACTTTATAAATGGCGTTATTAATTCGCTGTTTGATCCGGGTCTGCTTGCTTCCGGCCCTCAATCTGTAGTCTATGTATATACCAATGGAAGCGGTTGTACAGATTCTGCTGTTACGACTATCACAGTCTATCCTCAGCCAGTTATCGTAGACACGGTATCTTTCCCTCCGGTTTGTACCAATTCACAGGCTTTAGACCTCAATACTTACTTTAGCCCTGCCGGAGGTTCATTCACCGGACCGGGAGTTACCGGCCAGTATTTTTATCCTACCCTGACCAGTGCAGGCCCTACTTCTATTACTTACATATTCACAGACCAGCATGGATGTATGGATACTTCTGTGAGAAATCTGACCGTGCTGCCTCAGGTAAATGTAACCTTGCACACCAGCGTATCGAACATGACCATCTGCGGTGGACAAGAGATCACATTTACAGCAGCGGGTGCGACGCAGTACCAGTTCTTTGTGAATGGTGTCGCTGTGACATCAATATCTGATACTAATACATATACTACTACTACGTTGCAAAACCATGATGAAGTAACTGTGGTAGGCAGCAATGGATGCTCATCGATGACAAGTGATTTCATCATCATAGATGTCAATCCGGCCGTGATCGCTGATGCAGGCCGCGACACCACTATCGATCTGGGCCAGACAGTACAACTGCAAGGTTCGGCTACAGGTGGTACGGGCAACCTGACATATAACTGGACGCCGACTATCGGGCTTGATCTCAGCAATGTACCTAACCCTAAATACAGCGGATCTGATACGACACTCTTCACCCTGCGTGTGTCAGATGCCAATGGATGCTGGGATACTGCTACCGTCACAGTCAATGTACGCATACCGGAAAATGTACTGCTGCCGAATATCCTCACACCGAATGGTGACGGCCAGAACGATGCATGGATACTCAACGCTAAGATCAACCTCGCAGGATCACACCTGCTCATCTTCAACAGGTGGGGAGAGAAGGTCTATGAAGCTGATAGCTATGCCAATAGCTGGCAAGGTACATACATGAATACGAACGACAAGTTGCCGGATGGTACATACTATTATGTGCTGAAGGTACCTGCTCAGAATAATCATGAATACACAGGTCCTATAAACCTCTTAAGCACTCAGAAGTAACATTAAAGAACAAGCAACCCAATCATAAACAGTTAAATCTTTTTTATGAAAAAGACATTTATAACGGCCCTTATCCTTTGTATAGCAGCTTCCTCCGTGGTAGCTCAGCAAATACCACTCAGCAGCAGTACTTATTTCATGCGCCTGCTGAATAATCCGGCCCTGACAGGATATAATGGCAGCACTAATGCTTATGCCTACTTCCGTGACCAGTGGACCGGTATGCCGGGTCATCCGATCACTATGGGCGGCATGGGCGAGGTGAGCCTCTGGAAAGAGCAGAGCAATATCGGATTCCATGTGTATAATGATGTGACAAGCATCATCAGCAACGTAGGAGCGCAGGTGTACTACGCACAAAAGATCAAACTGGCCAAGGACCATAGCCTTGCAGTGGGATTGTCATTGGGTATCCTCAATACGCACATAGATTACAACAACGCTATAGCTAATGATCCTAATGACGCCAATCTGCTGACTGCCACCAAATCTGGTACTGGCTTCGACATGAATGTAGGTATCGCTTATCAGTGGAAAAAGAAACTGACCATCGGCTTCGCTATACCGCACGTGGCCCAGACCAATGTTGTGCTGGCTGACCAGACCAAGAAATCTAATTATCTGGCTGTGCGCAACTATGTAGCACATGCCAGCTACGAGATCAGCTTCGATAAGGCTGAGAAATGGAACCTCGAGCCATCTATCCTTTTCAAAAAAGCATCAGTAAGCAAGCTGTACCAGTTTGACGGAAACCTGATGGCAAACTGGAAGCGTTTCCTGTATCTGGGAGTGGGCTACAGGCAAGACTATGGTATGAGCTTCACCGGTGGTATCCGTATCGCTCAGTGTGTGACGGTAGCTTATACGTATGAGTATCCACTGGGCATGCCAAAGGGGGTAACATACGGCAATACCAAGGGTACACACGAGATCATACTCGGAATCAACTTCGACAAGTGGATCAAGGGTGCCGATAAGATGAAAAAACGCATGGATACCATCGAGAAGAGGGTGGACAATGTAGAGAAACTGGATACCGTCCTGTCGCAGAAGATGGATAGTGTAGCTGCTACCAATGCAGATATGGTGA
The DNA here is from genome assembly GCA_025963485.1 of Bacteroidota bacterium. Lineage (GTDB taxonomy): Bacteria > Bacteroidota > Bacteroidia > Chitinophagales > LD1 > UBA1941. The sequence goes on from JAOQAO010000206.1 coordinate 6,769, forward strand.
AGAAAGTGGATGAAGTGAAGCAGGAAAACAAGGCGCAGGATGAGAAGATCGCTGCACTCACGACTCGTGTGGACACACTTGAGAACCAGATGGCGGATTACAAGAAACGTATCGCTGAGAAGACTCCGGGCAATTTCTCATCTATGACTGATGCAGACAGGGCTAAGCTCAAAGCAGGCGATGTCATCAAGCTTGACAAGGTTTACTTTGAAACAAACAGCAGCTACCTGAAAACAGAATCATACGCACAACTCGACAAACTGGCTGGCATGCTCAAGGCATCTCCGGATATGAAGGTCAGGGTCCTCGGTCACACTGATATCACCGCCTCAGATGCATATAATATGTGGCTGTCCGAGCGCAGGGCTAAACACGTAGCTGACTACCTGATCAGCAAAGGCGTGGCAGCAGACAGGATAACATCTGTAGGATATGGCAAAAGAGCTCCTGTAGCTGACAACTCTACTGAAGAGGGCCGTGCGCTCAACAGGAGGGTAGAGATAGACTTGATCAAGAAATAATCAGGCCTCCATAGAATATTAAAGCCGCTTCTTATTGGAGCGGCTTTTTTTATTTGGATAAATGGAACAGGAATGCGGAAAGATTCGGTATTAATCGATCTTGGTATGAACAGGCTTAGGCACTGTATCTGGTATGATAGGAAGTACCTTCCTCATTTGACCATGTGATAGCTGCAAAGAGCTTTGGATCTTGTCATTGCGTTTTGTCCTGATCGATTTACTCTGTGCTTCCTTTTGGTCCACAGTCAGCGTACTATCCTTTTGCAGCTTTCTCATTTCCTTCATATAGATCACCTCTGCATCGACTACACTATCAGTCTGCGCATCCGTGCATTTCATCTTCGCCTTCAGTTTTTGTCTGAGTTCTGTGATAAACGGCGACTCTTTGGAGGTCTGTGCATCAGCGCACAGTGAAAACAGCAGCATAGCTGTAAGAAGGCCTGCCGGTTTAAATAGTTTGGTCATAAGTAGCTTATTATGAGCTGTAAATTTGACCGCTAAAATAACCTTATATCAGCAATCACATCTGTTGAATCTTTAGTTAAATGCAATTTAGTTTAACTCAAAAAAAATTGCTTCTTTGTACCACATCATTCAGTTTTGAGACCATCGAACGAGACACTCCTGCGCGCCTTCCGGCTCATGGCTACTGCCAAGAGCATGGCCGAACTCTTTGAAGACCGCAAGGATATCTGTTCTAAATATGTGCATGCCACATCACGCGGGCATGAAGCCATCCAGCTTGCTGCAGGTTTTCTGCTGAAGCCTCAGGACTATGCATTCCCTTACTACAGGGATGATGCGATGCTACTGGGCATGGGCTTTACACCATTTGAATTGATGCTCCAGTTGCTCGCCAAAAAAACTGACTATTTCTCCGCCGGGCGTACCTATTACTCGCACCCAAGCAGCACCCGCGAAGATCTGCCAAAGATACCACATCAGTCCTCTGCCACTGGTATGCAGGCTATTCCTGCCACCGGTACAGCACAAGGTCTTCAATATAAGGAAGACCGCAAACTCATAGATTGGAAAAGAGGGGAGGAGCCCATCGTACTCTGCTCACTGGGCGATGCATCCGTCACAGAAGGCGAGGTCGCAGAAGCGTTTCAGATGGCAGCGCTACACGAATATCCGATCATCTATCTCGTCCAGGACAATGAATGGGACATCTCAGCCCATGCATCCGAGATCCGCAAGATGGACGCGAGCGAATATGCAAAGGGTTTCAAAGGCCTTCGCGTAATATCCATTGATGGTACTGACTTTAACGAAAGCTACGACACCCTCGATAAGATCATCTCTCTCGTCCGCAAGGACCGCAAGCCATACATGGTACACGTCAAAGTGCCACTACTCAATCACCATACATCCGGCGTCCGCAAGGAGTGGTACAGGCCTAAAGAGAACCTTGAGAATGATGCCGCACGCGACCCTTATCCTGTGCTCAGGCAGCAGGTCAAAGAGAACCGAATTGCCACTAAGGAAGGCATAGAAGCGATAGAAGAAGAGATACGTCAGTTCGTGTCATCGGAATTTGAGAAGGCTGTGCTGGAGCCCAATCCTACCGGGGCCGATCTGATGGACTATATATTTGCGCCGACACCCGTCACGGAGGAGCTTGGAGAACGCACTCCTGCAGGAGGACAGACTGTCGTCATGGTGGATGCTGCGCTGCACGCAGTGGACGAGATCATGCGTAAGCATCCTGAGTCACTTCTTTATGGTCAGGATGTTGGGGGTGAATTGGGTGGTGTCTTCCGCGAGGCAGCCCTTCTTGCCAAAAAATACGGCGACCAACGCGTTTTTAATACGCCCATCATGGAGGCATACATAGTCGGTAGCACCGTCGGCATGAGTGCTGCAGGTTGCAAACCCATCGTAGAGGTGCAGTTCGCCGATTATATATTTCCTGGCATCAACCAGTTATTTACCGAGGTCTCCCGCTCATGCTATCTAAGCGCCGGCAAGTGGCCCGTACAGGCACTCCTGCGCGTGCCTATCGGTGCTTACGGAAGCGGTGGGCCCTATCACTCCTCTAGTGTAGAGAGTGTCGTCCTGCAGCTCAAAGGCGTCAAGGTCGCCTATCCGTCCAATGCGGCAGATATGAAAGGACTTCTCAAGGCCGCCTACTACGACCCCAACCCGGTCGTCATGTTCGAGCACAAAGGCCTCTATTGGAGCAAGGTCAAAGGCACAGAAGCCGCCAAGACCATCGAGCCCGATGAGGATTATATTATACCTCTTGGCAAAGGCCGTATAGCCCTTGCTTCAGATACGGCTAAAACCGCCAACGGCGAGACCATGGCGGTCATTACCTATGGCATGGGTGTCCACTGGGCGCTGAACGCCGCCAAACAACACGAAGGCCAGGTAGAGATCATCGACCTCCGTACCCTGAATCCGCTCGACGACGAACTCATCGAAGCCACAGTAAAACGCCACGGTAAGGTCATGGTACTCACCGAGGAGACCATAACCCATTCATTTGCCGAGGCTCTCGCAGGCAGGATCGCAGCCCAGTACTTTCAGCATCTCGACGCACCCGTCCGGATCATCGGGTCTAAGAATGTCCCTGCCATCCCGCTCAACGAATCCCTCGAGCGCGCCCTGCTCCCCAATGTCGACATGGTCGCCCAAGCCATGGGAGAAATGCTCAATGATTGATATGGAAGGGGCTATCTGCCCTGGTTTTCAACTGTACGGTCTACTCATTCTACTGATTATAAAATTGATGAAATTCTGGTCCAAGGAATTATGCAATTTTATTACAATCTTGTCCAATCCCGCCACCTCCATTCGTCATATAGTTGTAATTCAAAAATACTTCACAACTAAAAACACGACAATGGATACTTTCCTCGCACCGATCGAAAAGCCCGATGGCCTCATGATGAAGCTCGTATATTTTTTTACCCGCCGGCAGTTCGGCAAAGTACTCACTCCACTCAAGGTGTATGCGGCCCGCATGCCCCTCGCCTTTGGTATGTTCAGTGGCAAAATAGCACAACTGGACAAGAAACTCATTTTGTCCAAAGAGATGATCATGCTCGTCCGCGAGCAGGTAGCCCGGATCAATATCTGCCTTTTTTGCATGGACATCGGCAGGTCTTTCACCATTAGCCAATCGCTGAATGAGGCCAAATTTGACGCTTTGGAAAACTATAGCATCAGCCCGCTTTTCTCCGATGCCGAGCGAGCGGCACTGGACTATGTCACCGCCCTGACGCGGGATAAAAAGGTAGACAAGGCAGGATTTGACCGCATGGCACGGTACTATACCGAGCGCCAGATATGCGACATCATCTGGCTCGTCGCCAGCGAACACGTCTACAACATCACCAACATCGGTCTCAACATCCACTCCGACATGCTCTGCGACATCAGCCGCAAGAAGGCAGCATAGAAAGATACACATGACCTGTAATTATATTGTCTGGTCACCCTCTCCACAAGTGTGGAGAGGGTCGCCTGATTTACACAGGTAAATCAGGCGGGGTGAGGCAGATGCAGCAGCAATAAAGCTGTCTCACTAAATTCTGATTCAGACAATTTCTCACTACGTTTACTCCCGATGAACTTTTACCGGACGGTCATTCTATTTATTTTTCTGTGCATCGTCACGCCGGCTATAGCCCGGTTTAGTGCATCGCAACGCATCCGGCACTCCATCGAGTTTTTCAACGATCATAATACACTCCGCATAGAGGGCTACCTTAGCTTTCAGGCCAATAACGGACTGCTCACCACTTCCTATCCCAATGTCCTTTTTCGCTACGGCCTGATCAAGATACTCGAACTGCGCCTCGGCGTGCAACTCTCCTCGATCAATGATCTCGCAAAATACACTTCAAAGACGGGGATTGCCCCTATACAGCCTGGGCTCAAAATACGCCTGGTCAAGCCCAAAGGATTTGTACCCGCCACAGCTTTCACTGCCAGCTTCGTCATTCCACATGCCGCTACATCACAGCTCCGGCAGACCTATTGGGCGCCATCACTTATATTCTCAGCCGAGCAGGATATTACAGAGAAACTGAGTTTTGAATATGCGCTCGGTATGCAGTGGGACCCGGACAATTTTCAGCGCGGTTACTTCACCACGCTCAATATGGAGTATGACTTCACGCCGGAGAGCACAGTCTATGCAGATGCCTACCTGCTCAAGCCTGAGCAAACCCAGGCTGATATTCGCGTAGATATAGGCGTCAATCGCACCATCACAAAAAATCTCCAGTTTGATCTTTCTGCTGGTGCCGGCCTCACCAACGCCGCTCCGGAGTTTTTCTTCAACATAGGCTTCATCTTCTCCTACGGCGACTGGAAGAAATTGGCCATGAAGAAAAATAGCTATACCAATCGGCCCGCACAGCATACTGCTCCGCCACTTTACCGCTAGGTTATATTATTCATGGACCTTCATTTTTCTCTGTGTGCTCCACGGGCTGTTTCTCAAATCCTCTGCGTACTCTGTGATACTTGTATTAATTTCACCAGACATATATGACTCAAAACAAAACATACTTTAACTGGAGCGGCGGCAAAGACAGCGCCCTCGCACTATATCATGCACAACGTTCAAACGGATATAAACCCGACTTGCTTCTGACTTCTGTCAATGACACCTTTAAAAGGATATCCATGCATGGCGTTCGTCAGGAGCTGCTCGATATGCAGGCAGTGCAGATCGGCCTGCCGCTACGCACTATAGCACTCCCGGAGGGTCTCACCATGCCTGCGTACAATGAGATCATGGGCAATACAGTGACAGAGCTACAGGCGCAGGGATATAATAACACTGTATTTGGCGACATATTTCTCGAAGATCTACGGGTATACCGGGAGGAGCAGTTAAAACCGTTTGGCATCACGGCCCATTTTCCTCTTTGGAAACGGGACACAAAAGAATTACTTACAGAGTTCCTTGACCTGGGATTCAAAACCATCCTCGTCTGCATCAAATCGGAACTGCTGGACAAGTCTTTTGCAGGGAGAATCATCGACCGCGATTTTATCAAAGACTTGCCAAAAAATGTCGATGCCTGTGGTGAAAATGGCGAGTTCCACACCTTCGTATTTGATGGCCCCATATTCGATGCTCCCATAGAGTATGAAATAGGAGAAGTGGTCTATCGGGAGTATACCTCCCCAAAGGATGACAAGGACGTCTGTTTCTCGGCTTCTCCATCACCTCAAATGGGCTTTTGGTTTTGCGATCTTCTGCCAGCGCAAGTGGTGGCTGTATAGTTATCCTCCTACTATCTCACCTCCATTAGGATGCAGCACTTGCCCCGTCATATAGGAAGAATCTTCTGATGCCAGAAATACATAGCAAGGCGCCACTTCAGATGGTTGCCCCGGTCGCTTCATGGGTTGTTCTTTTCCAAATTTTCTCACTTCCTCTGCCGGGAATGTGCTCGGAATAAAAGGAGTCCAGATAGGCCCCGGCGCCACACCATTGACGCGTATCTTTTTGTCCACCAGACTGGCGCTGAGCGATCTCGTGAAAGCGAGAATAGCTCCTTTAGTCGACGCGTAATCCACCAGGTGTTCGCTACCTCTATATGCGGTGATAGAAGTGGTGTTGATGATCGCACTGCCCTCTTTCAGGTATGGTAGCACCTGCTGCGTTAGCATAAACATAGAGAATATATTTATGCGAAAGGTTTTCTCCATTTGCTTTGTAGTTATTTTCTCGAAGTCTTCTTCATAATGCTGCTCCGCCGCATTGTTCACGAGTATATCAATTCTCCTAAATTTTTTGATGGTTGCATTTACCACCTTTTTACAAAAAGCAGGTTCGTTAAGGTCACCCGGCAGGAGCAGGCATTTTCGCCCCGAGTCTTCTATCAGTATTTGAGTCTGCCTGGCGTCATTGTGTTCTTTGAGATATACGATGACGACATCAGCGCCTTCCTTAGCGAAATGAACTGCCACAGCACGGCCTATACCACTGTCTCCGCCTGTGACTATTGCAGTCCTGCCCATCAGTTTGCCACTGCCCATATACCCGCGTCTGATATATTCAGGTTGCGGGTCCATATTTGCTTCCCTGCCTGGTTTGCTTTTCTGATGTTGTGCAGGTAGTGATTTTGGTTTCCTGGTCGCCATGATATGTTTAGTTATCCTTTTCTTTTGTCTTGATAAAACTGATCTGTCCCGAGCGTTCCAGATAGGCTTCGTTTATTGTTTCTGTTTTGTCTGCATTTAGATTGAGGTGAAGTGCTTCCTTCAGGTCTTCATCTGTGACGAGGGCCTTTTTCATATTGTCTCTTTGTTTCTGACCGTAGTGTATGAGTGGGAGGGGAGAGCCTTTAAATATCTTGCCCATAGCTTTGCTCCTGTAGGTGATCCATGCCAAAAGTCGTTGTATAAGCACGATCAGCAGCACAGCAGCCAGGTTGCCAAAAAAGTTTTTACCCGTCACAACGGCCCGCCCTAATATGGATCCTATGATCAAAATAGTTAGCTGGTCAAATGCTGACTGCTTGCCCAATGTCCGTAAACCCGCTATCCGGATCATCCCGAGTGCTGCGAAGAATACTACTAAGCCGCGCAGCAGCATCTGCCATGTGTCCATGTGTTCCGTTTGCAGCCCGAATGGATCATGTAAGAAATCCATAGCTTACTTTTTAAAATCCTTTGCGTGTTTTCTGATCAGCTTTAGCGCTTCTTTAGGTCCTGCTATTCCCAGCATTTTAAATTCCTTGCCGCACATCTCATTATAGTATTCAAAGAAATGCTCCAATTCATTGAGCATATTCTTATCGATCTCCCTGATGTTTTTTAGCTGCGAGTGATCGAGCGAAGCATCCTGGACCGCCAGGATCCTGTCATTTCGCATCTTGGGCTTCCCCTTTTCTTTTTGCGTAGCCTCTATCACTCCTATCACCCGGCAGGTCATCAGGCAGCCTGTGAAAGCCGGTATATCGGAGATCACAAGTATATCCAGCGGATCGCCATCCTCAGCCAGCGTTTGCGGTATAAAACCAAAATCAAGAGGAAAAACTGTTCCCGCAGGTAGCACTTTTGACAGCTCGTACATGCGTGTGCTATCCTTATAATCATATTTATTTCTGCACCCTTTTGGTGTTTCTATGATTGCATTTACGAGGGTGCGACTGTCCTTTATAAATGGCTTTGGAAATTTCATATCAATGCTATTATCCTAGTTCTTTAACATTAAAAACCATTCCACTTATGACTGGGGAAATTTCGCCACGAGCTTCTGATATGACATTGCGCCCCTTTTTGTTTCCTGCATCTTCATATGCTGGCAGGATATTTGGCTTTCCCTGATTATAATTTTCATCCATGAACTTACGTTCTGCAGAACCATTTTGGTTATATCACACACCTGCTCTACACACTTACCCTTCGCTTCGCGAAAATATCAGGGCAGAAGTGGTGGTGGTCGGCTGCGGCATCAGTGGAGCTTTAGCCGCATACGAACTGGTCAAGGCGGGATGTGAAGTAGTCATTATTTCAAAAGATCGGGTAGGCATGGCCAGCACCTGCGCCAGTACATCGCTATTACAATATGAGATCGACACCCCTCTTCATAAATTAATAGAACTGGTCGGCAGGGACACGGCAGAAAGAAGTTATCTCCTTTGTCACGACAGCATAGACGAGTTGCAAAAGATACATAAAGCTGTAGGCGCGGCTAAATCCTTTCATCGTCGCAAGAGCCTGCTACTGGCTTCCGTCAAAAAGGATATCCCCGATCTGGAAAAGGAGTTTCAGGCCAGGCAGGAGATAGGTATTTGGATGAAATGGATGAATGAAAATGAGGTAAAAGATCATTTTGGCTTCGATTCACCAGCAGCTATTTATTCCGATCAGGGAGGGGAGACAGATTCCTATTTATTTACTCAGAAGGTACTGAAGTGGTGCCGGGATAAGGGTGCACGCATATACGATCATGCAGAGGTCACGACCATGACAGAGGGCTTCCGCAAAATCGAGCTAGTGACGACTGAGGGCTACACGATACGAGCCCGTTATGCAGTCATGGCTACCGGCTACGAAGGCGTGAAATGGATAAACCGGAATGTCGCCCGCCTTCACAGCACTTATGTCGTAATGAGTAAACCCATACCCGAAGCACATCTATGGAAAGATAAATGCCTCATCTGGGAGACAGCCCATCCATATATTTACCTGCGCACTACAGACGATCACAGGATCATCATCGGTGGGAAAGACGAACCTTTTGCCAGCGGTCACAAACGCGATGTCCTCATGCGCGAAAAATCCAAACAGCTATTAAAAGCATTTTATAAGAAGTTTCCTAATGTCGGTTTCGATATTGACTACGAGTGGGCAGGAACGTTTGGAGAAACAGCCGATGGCCTGCCATATATCGGACCTGCTAAACCCGGATCCCGAATGTTATTCTCTCTTGGATATGGCGGCAATGGTATTACGTTTAGTCAGATGGGAGCGGTGATCTTAAAAGATATTATCACCCGGCAGAAGAATCCCGATGTGAAGAGGTATAGTTTTGAGAGGTTGAATTATAAATAGCGTTCTCAGTGCGTCGCGGGCTTAGCCTTCTGCACCTTACTATCAGGCATAGTATCCGGTACTACATCAGCTTCCTTTCTATGCACCAGGCCCATGATCTCCTCCCGTGATTGCGGCTTGCGATTGATCTGCCAGTTGAAGCCTTTCAGTTTTTTATCATCTTCGGACAGCATCTTCAGTGGTGTGAATACCGCATCCGGCTTTTGGATAAAGGTCACACTCTTCACTTTCTTATCCTTGAAATACATCCACATATTCACGCATTGCGCCTTATTGGCTCCGAGGTACTTATTTTTTTCATCCTTGCCATAGTACAGGCTCTCCGCATTCCCATCTACAAACATCCGCTCCAGGTCATTATTCATAAAGTATCCGTAGATGTGTTTGCCCTTGATCTGGTCGTAGTATTTTTTGCCGCTCGGCATGATGATAAAAGCATCCTTGCGCAGGTATAGCTTATCTGCCTTTCGGTTCTTGACGGTGAGGTATATAGTGTCACCCGTCATCTGGGTAGTATCTGCCCACACTATCGGCTTATAGTACATCCGGAATGTCGAATCCGCAAAAGAATATTTCATAGAATCACAGGCACCCTGCATTTGCCGCATGTACATCTTCATATGATGATAGGCAAAGAACAAGCGCGTCGTATCCGTAGCCGAGGTATATTGAGAGCGCAGCGTATCGCCAGACATAAAGAGTGAGTCCGCATCCATCTTGTATATCATAAAGGCCTTGTCCCAGGCCCGTACCTTGGATAGTTCCTCTGTATACTCCCCGCGATGTCCCAGCAGCTCAAAATCCATCGTCGTATCCCTCCAGTGGAAGTTGTTATACGCCTGCCCAAACCCTGTCTTGCGCTCGAAGTAGAGGCTATCAGCCTTCAGCACCTGGGCACCGTCAAAGATCCGTGTATGTACCCCAAAGGACCCAATGCTCTTCTTCGTATCAAACCATCCATTATCACAGAAGATACGGCTCGACTTATTGTATATCGTCGTATTGCCAAAGAACGTTGCAATATCAGAGCCAGTATTATACTTCAGCGTATCAGATGTGAGGTGATAGTCCGGATCGGTGATGTCCACAGACTTATTGAAAAACACCTCCGCCGTCTTTGTATGGTAGTATCCGTATTGGCTCGTGATTATGGACTTTTCCCGGTAGACTTTGCCGCCGGTCAGATAGTAGGCTACCTTATCTTTAGTCTGATAGAATATTTCATCTGCGATGATCTTCGCTTTGCTATCCGTGAGCCATGCGTGTTCTTTGAGCAGGAGCAGTTTCGCCTTGCTGTCATAGTTGAGGTAGTTGGAGTAGGCATTGACCGTATCGTTTTCTATGTGTACATGTCCCCATGCCTCCAGCTTGTTCTCATCTTTGTCCAGTAGTGCACTGTCGCAGTGCATGAGTACCTGGTCCTGTTTGAGCACGACATTGCCTGTGAGCTTGGTCATTTTTTTTTCTCCATGCTGCTCGAAGTGCAGTACATCGGAGTTGATGATCTCTACTTCACGCACCTCCTGCTCCGGTTGATCACCTGAGACCTTTACTGTGCTATGCGGAGGGGCCTGATTAGGTTTCTGGGCAGATAGCGACCAGGACACACAGCAGATGAACGCGATGAGCAGGAGACTATATGGAGGATGTTTGAGCACTGCTATGAGATTGAACCGGCTAAACGAAAAGAAACGCTATTTAGTCTATTTAGGCTTCGGCGCACCCTTCTTCTTAGCCTCTTCTTTAGCTAATTTGGCTTTGTACTTCGCATCCCGCTTCTCGCCGCCAAATACGGATACATTCACATACCTGAACGGATGAGCCTTGACGTCTACGAGTAGTGTATTGAGGCTGACCACGGCGCTATCCAGATCGTTGTAGACCTGCTTGTCCTTGATCAGGCTGCCGATGGTGCCTTCGCCATTATTGATACCATGGAGCAGGGTGTCGATGCCACTGATAGCCGAGCGGGCACGGCTGACGGTAGCCCCCAGGTTTGCACTCTTGAGCGTATCTGTGAGGTCAGAGACATTGGCCAGCAGGTGGTTGATCTTCTCATTATTCTTGTCCAGATTGCCAGTGAATGACTTCAGGTTGGCCAGCGTCTGGTCCAGCGATCCACCTTTAGATGTCAGGACGTGGATATTGTCCAGCGCAGCATTGAGCTTATGTATAGTGCTTGTTTGGTCGTCCTTGGCCAAGGCGCCTTTCACTGCATATAGTACTGAATCAAGGTTTTTCAGCGTTTTGCTGATATTATCTTTGAGCGGGTCTATAGCGCCGCTGAGCTTGCTCATCAGGTCCGGTGCGACAAAGCTACCCATCGTATCACCACTTTTCAGCGTCTTCTGCGATAGTTTGTAGCGCAGGCTCACCTCCTTGCTACCCACGAGGTCAGTGGAGACGATAGACGCCAGGCAGCTGTCATAGACGATAAAGTCATTGTCGATCACAAATTCCAGCACGACCTTTCCCGTATTGACGTCAAAGGCCTCTGCATTCACCGATCCCACATGGTGTCCATTGACCACCACCGGGTTAGACTTATATATCCCGTCTACATTGTCAAACACCGCATAATACTTACTTTTGGTGGTGAAAAGGTTGATCCCCTTGAGAAAGTAAAAGCCGAAAATGAATATAATGACCGTGATGAGTGCAAAGAGTCCTACCTTGGTTTGATTGTTCACTATGTGATTTTTACCAAAAATATTCAATTAGGGCGTAAATCAAAACTGGCACTGTATATAAGTATATGAACGAGGTACATATAAATGGAACTCTCCCGCCTCAATTGATCGTTTTTGACGGCGTCTGCAATCTGTGCAACGGGGCTGTCCAGTTCGTTATAAACCACGATCCGGCTGGCCGGTTCATGTTCACCTCCCTGCAGTCTGAGGCCGGCCAGAAGATACTAAAGGACAATAACCTGCCCCCCGACGACTTTGATTCCTTCATATATATCCGCGATCAGAAGCTCCACCAGCGCTCTACCGCTGCCCTAAAGGTCATCAGGGACATTGGAGGTTTTTGGAAGCTCCTATACGCTTTCATTATCATTCCCCGCCCGATCCGCGACTGGGTCTATGACCGCATCGCAAAGTCCCGCTACAGTTTATTTGGGAAAAGGGATAGCTGTATGATACCGACGCCGGAGCTGAGGAAGAAATTCCTGTAGCTTGTATCAATTCCGAAATCCACATTCCGCAATCCGCAATCTTCTCACGGATGCTTTGGAAATCACTCGTACAGCCGGGACCCATGGGCGTGAGTCGCGAGAAATATCAATAGTGGACCTCGTGATGCTGACAGTCGTATCTGTGATCCAGACAGTCACATGTAACTATTTAATATATAATATCCAGCAGTTAGGTATTTTTTGAGTAGCGGCCTTATACAAGGATGTCTTTGTTTTATAGGGTCTAAAATCTCACTAAATATGAAAAGGATAATTGCATTACTGACGATGTATCTGACCCTATCTGCCGGATATGCACAGAATGTAGGTGTAGGAAATACAAACCCACACACTAAACTGGAAGTGACGGGCGCCATATCATCCACACCGGTATCATCTACCGCAGCTGGTGCAGTGCAGGTACCGGACAATGTTTCTGTCTTTATGCTCACAGCCGTTGCCGGATACCAGGACAATATATTGACAACAGTCACACCACAGGAGGGGCAATACCTCACGATATACAATGAAGATGATGATACCGCTTCATTTTCTGGCTATGCCATCTCTCCACTATCTGGTGTGGCATCCTTCACCTATATCCACAGCGGCTGGAGGATGGTGAGCAACAATAATATCAGGACTGTAGCCGACACAGGTGCCTATATAAAAAGCCAGACTTCTTTTGACCAGCCTACAGGCTTCCGCATAGGCGGCAATGGATTTTTCAATGGAGGCAGGATAGGAATGAACATTTCCTCACCATTATATGCCGTGCATATCAATCACAATTCCTTCACCGATGGCCTGATGCTGCAAAACACCAGCGGAGGAAATACTAATATATATATGGCCAACTACAATGACCTGATACCCGGTGTCAGCCGCCCCGGAGCCTCGATCAGTGCACAAAACGATGGCTCATACAGCGCCAGTATGGTATTCGCTACCAAGCAGCCGGGAGCAGACGCCAATCCCCTCACAGAGCGCATGAGGATTAGAAGCAATGGCAATGTAGGCATAGGTACTAATGCGCCCCAGCAGAAACTCGATGTGGCGGGCACTGCGAAAATGTCTGGATTTCAGATGCCATCACCTACGGCTATCAAAGGATATGTGATGACCACTGACACCAGCGGCAACGGCACATGGCAGGGTTCTGAGCTTACGCAAATGGCATCGGGTATTTTTGACGGCTCGTGCATAGATTCGGTAGGCATAGCTACTGCCAATGGCTTCGGGACATTTTATGTGGCGGCTTCCGGTTCGTATGCTTATGTCATCAACTATAACAGCGGGAGTATGAATATATTCAACATCAGCAACCGCGCTGCGCCTACCATTGTATCTACGTTACCATTATCACTAAGCGGCATCTCCGGCATCGCCGTTTCGGGTTCTTATGTGTATGTCATCAGCCAGTTTAGTAATGTACTCAATACCTATAATGTAAGTAACCCCTCTGCGCCTACCCTGGTCGTCAGCACGCCCCTGACAGCTGGCAACAACCCGGCTGCCATCGTAGTGTCAGGCGCTTATCTTTATATTTCTTGTCTGGGCAGTGGCGCATCTCTTTTGATATACAATATCAGTAACCCCACCAGCCCCTCACTGGCAGGCGGATACGGTGTTGGAGGCATTAATTTTCTAGCGGTTTCGGGTGCCTATGCATATGGAGTTTCGCAGGGAGGGCGCTATATGATCATATACAATATCATCAATCCATCCAGTCCCACTCAGCTATCCTTTACATCTTTGGGTAGCAATGCCCCCGTTGCTGTAGTTGCATCTGGCTCCTATGTCTATGTAGGCCTCAGCAATGGCACTATAGCCACTTATAACGTGAGCAATCCTGCCGCGCCGGTGTTGGCAGGGTCTGTATTCTCGGGTACCAATAATGGCATGGCTATACTTGGCTCATACATGGCCGTGACCGGAACCAATAACACCCTGACACTTTACAATATCAGTAACCCCGCCAGCCCGGTGCTGGTCCGCTCCATGCCTACGGGCCCAGCGCCCCGAGCTGTAGCTTTTTCGGGTGCTAACATCCTGGTTACAAATTTCAATAACCGGACGCTGGAAATATTCGGCCCCACCTGC
>JAOQAO010000207.1 GCA_025963485.1 Bacteroidota bacterium
GTTTCTGGTGACGGATATACCCTCGTTTTACGAAAAACTGGGGTACCAAAAGACCGTCCAAAAGGTCTCCTGGATGAAGATACACGAAGGCCGTAATCACGGCATGGGACATGAGCAGGTGGATGATTGCTTCCTTATGTTTAAGAGTGTAAGCGGTAAAACATGGGAGGATGGCGATCTGGATATGCTGGGATACTGGTATTAGGCATAAAAAAAGCGATGCCGGTAAGGACATCGCATTCCAAGTGGATCGGGTTTTAGGGTTTGGGCCTTTTCACTTTATTAAAAAACAAACGCTTTCGAATGAGTCTATATATGGTTGAACTTGCATCACCGCTTTCATCTGTCCTTCGGTAGCAAACATAGGAACTCGCCCTCCCACATCAAAATCAAAATTTGCGTCAAAATCGGAAGTCTGAATAAAAGGCCACTTGCACTCCCAAAAAAGGCTGCCTCATTTGAAGCAGCCCATAGTCAAGGTGTAATTTTTATCTGAAGCTTATTGCTTCACAAATTTCTGAGTGCGTGTATTGTTTACCGACAGGAAGTATACGCCGGATGTCAGGTTAGTGATGTCTATAGTATTGCTATTGTGCATAGGATATGTCGCAATGTGATTGCCGATCACGTCATATACTTTCACCTCATCTGTAGCCTTAGGATCGGTGATCGATACTGTCAGTGTATTGATAGCCGGATTAGGGTATGTAGCGAAAGTTGCGCTAGTACTGATATCATTCACCCCTAAAGCCGGTCCGCTGAATACGGCAAAGGGACTAAGAGAAGTAATACCGCTGCGGCGTACTGATGCCATACCTGCTGCGTGGATAGATGCCTGTACAGTAGCACTGTCATCCCATGCACCATTGATATAGTGCGAGAGACGAACATTGGAGCGATCGAAAGCATTGACTTCCATAGCAGTATTCCAATATGCCTCCAATGCTACATTGATCCCTGTAGTGAGATCCGAAGATATATCCCAGCTTGTATTCACACTGCTCGCTGTAGCAGAAAGGTCACTTCCTGCAGTTCCGTTTGCAAAAATACCTGAGTGAGTACTGGCGCTGAAATTACCAGAAGCCAATGAGTTGTTGGTGATCCTGATCGGAGCATAAGCCGAAGCTGTACCAATGTGCATCATGCGCGAATTGGTGAGTAGTGAAGCGATAGTAGCAACAAGGCTACCGGTGCCGCTGGTGGCTACATAACTCGATGGCGATCCACCGTGGATGCTATCAGTACCGGTCAATGTCAGATTGCTGTTGCCTGTGAGATTGATACCACCGCTGGTCAGTGTCAGTACACCGCTCACCGTAAGATCTGAACCCAGGTTGGTGTAGCCCGAAGCCGCCGTATTTACGGTTAGGTTATTGAGCATATTGCTCCCACTTGTGAATATCAGATTGCCCATGTTGCCTGCGCCACCACCGAGGGTTAGGTTAGACAGATTGGTACCGCTCAGTGAACCTACGTTGGAAGTGTTGACTGTTCCGTTCAGAACCAAAGAATGCCCGTTGATATTAAGGCTCCCACTAATTACATTTAACTGGCCAGTCACTGTCAGATTATTAGACAGGTTGAGCTGATTAGAACTGGAGGAGAGCATTACGTCTACATTGTAAAGATTAGGAAGGAGAGTTTCGCCCCCTGCTGTGATCACACCAGTACCTGTGTATAGCAGGTTCAGATTGCCCATAGGACTGACAGCACCGCCACCGGCAGTATATG
Source organism: Bacteroidota bacterium (assembly GCA_025963485.1). Lineage (GTDB taxonomy): Bacteria > Bacteroidota > Bacteroidia > Chitinophagales > LD1 > UBA1941. The sequence goes on from JAOQAO010000207.1 coordinate 1,732, forward strand.
TACCGCCATCGATATGGACGACCGCACCTGTGCCAAATGTCAGTGTATCACCCGCTACTATGGCTATATTACCTGCATACAGGCCGAGGGTGTCATTGATAAGCGTTTTACCTGAAAGGGATAAGGCGGCCTGACTATTAAAGAGATTATCAACAGTAAGGCTGCTTGTAAAACTAAAGGTACTACCTGCAGCCAATGTAAGGTTACGAAGCAAAAGAGTACCGGTACCCGACAAAGAACCAGCCTGTACATTCAAATCATGTGCGCCAGAGAGTGTACCTGTAACTAATAAATCTGCCGTCGCATTATCAATAGTCAAATCACCATCGAGCGATACGGTGACACCAGTAGAGATGAGGATATTGTCAGCAGCTGTGATATTGAAACCGGGAGCAGTACCACCTAGCCAAGTGCTGTTACTGCTGTAGTTGCCACTTACATTGGCTACATAATTAGTTGCATTTGCAGCAAAGTTAAACCCAATGACTGCGAGAATAAACATGCCCGCTTTAAAAAGACTAGAATTATTTTTCATTTTTGTTTTTTGATTTTAAAAAAATGCGAGAGAATATGATCCTATCGCTCAGAGCTATTTTCAATATCAGTGCCAATGAACTTTGGCGCCTCTATAAATAGCCTGTATACTCCTGGTAAATAGCTAGTTGCACACATTATGTAATGACCACCTCTCTGCACAAATGGTTTATTGTGCTTGCCCTCGCTGGGGCATTTTTGCCCATTGAGTGGTTTTCGATTGCCCAATTTCATCGATCGCGGACAAAGAACGAGAGAAAAAGAAACTGGCCAGGGCACAGGCGAGGCTCCAGTCCAGGATGGAAGGCAAGGTGGCCAAAACACTGCTAAAGAAGGGTTTCACCAATGAGGATGGATACATCGTGATCTACAAAGAGGAATGGTTCGTGCCGGAACTGGGGGTGATCAGGATCAGGGCCTATGACATGTTTGGTGCGATAGTCAATGAAACAATCATAGCTTCTATCATATAGTATTGGGGTTCCATTTTTTGTGGTATTTTTCGTTTTTAACCAAAAACAAAAAGCTATGCAAAAGATCTATCCCTGCCTGTGGCAAAATGGAACAGCTGAGGAGGCTGCAGCCCTCTATATGAAAGCATTTAAAAATTCACGTATCCTCCAGACCACCCATTATCCAGAGGGCGCCCCGATGCCAAAAGGGTCTGTGATGACTATTCACTTCCTGCTAAATGAACAGGAATTTATGATACTCAATGGCGGTCCCTGGGAGCCATATACTGGTGCCTTGTCGCTGGTGGCCAACTGCGACACGCAAGAGGAACTGGACCATGTATGGGATACGCTCACCGCAGACGGTGGTCAGGCCGTGCAGTGCGGCTGGCTGAAGGATAAATATGGAGTAAGCTGGCAGGTAGTGCCGACCCTACTCGGCAAATTTATAACAGACACTGACCCTGTGCGCACTCAGCGTGTCATGACGGCTTTATGGAAAATGGTGAAGCTCGATATCGCAACGCTGCAGGCAGCCTATGATGGAAAGTAAAATGCCGTTTGTAGCGCTTTATTAGCCTCACAACGTGAACAAATCAGGCTTTGATATAAGCAATAGATCATTCGTAATTATAAATACTATTGTACTAAGTCACAACCTCGTCCGACCTCACTTTGGTACATAGATCCATCAGGTGCTTCACCAGATTTTGGTTACGCTTTAATTTCATCTTCTTCTTAATGCGATGACGAAGCTGCTCATAGCCCCGCTCTCCTGAACCATACAATCGGGAAAGCTCTTTATCCGTCAGTCCTGTTTTTATCAGGCCGCAGGTGCGTACCTCATGGGTTGTGAGGGAGGGATACATCTCCGCTAGTATTTTAAACAGGTTGTAATTGCCGTCATCCATTTTTTGCTGGAGGATCGCTTTTTCCTGTTCAGTGATCTTGACAGCGCCTATTTTTTGTATGATGGTCCGGATCATATGCTGCCCACCATCTTTCTTCTTGAGAGATAACATGAATCCCTTCAGTTCATCCAGTAGCCTGATCTTCTCATTGAGGTTTATGGCTGTGAGTTGGATCTCTTTATTCATGGCCTCCATTTGTTGCTGCAGTAGCTTTCTGTTTAGTTCTTCCTGTTGCAGGTTATATTTGACCTGCACCGCCTCCAGTTTCTGCAAATGCGATTGGCGGCTATCTTCCTCTATCATCATAGATTCCTTCTGTTTGTATTCGTATGCTTTAAGCAGTCTTGGTGCATCCTTTGTTTCCTTGCCCCAGGCATAGTAGATCTCATGCCTCAGGCGGTAACAATTCAGTACTGAAGCGCGGTGCTGCATTTTCTCATATAAGGGGAGGCAGCGGTTCAGAAAAATGTTTGCTTTTTCATGATTACCCTTTTGATGCCCGAGCATAGCGTTTACATATAGGAACATGATATAGTTGCCATTGCTCGTATCAGGCGGAATCAGTGTAGCGACCTCTTCGAGGAATCTATCTTGTTTGCCAACCACCATTTGTTTTTCCTTTGTGGAGAGAGTAGTCCTGCGATATAGAAAGGAATACTGGATAATAGCCATCAGGTAAGCCTGGATAAGATAATTCTGATGAGTAGCATCTCCCCGGAGCAGGTCAATAATCTTCTCCTGCCATCCGGCTGACATGCGATTATTGGCTGTACTCTCATAGTAGAAGGCAAAATAGCTGTAGACATTAAATTTATTATAAGCTGAAATATCATTTCTCTCTGTTATCTCAAGGGACTTATTGAGATATGGCAGGGCCTTGTCAAAATCGGATTGATAAAAATAACACCCGGCTATATTGGTATAGAAGATGGTACTGATATTGTAATGCCAGGCTCCAGGCTCACCCATTTCCTTGAGCTTATCAAGTGCCTGCAAGCTCACCTTCATCTTCTCATCGTACTGATGCCTGCGGTCATATATGAAAGCCATCCGGGTGAGGTAAACCACTTCTGTGCGCGGAGTGATGTAGCCCAACAGTTCGTCGCTTATTTCAGTGAGCACTTTCTCCCCTTCTGCCAGGTTACCATTCTGGAAGAAGTGCCTGGCTTTTGCCAGCAGTACCTGTGCGGCCTCGTCAAATTTCTTTTCTTTTTTGAAATATGCAGTCAGTTTGACATCATCTATGCCCTGCTTGTCAAAAGCATTGCGGATGGAGGCTATGACCAGAGTCAAAAGGTCCATCGTGGCCCTGACAGATTTTTGTCCGACGGAGTGATTTCTCGTTTTGAAATTATCCAATGCCTTAGCAGCCTCATCCGTATTCTGAGAGATCATATCCGAGATACCGGATAATTCATGAAGTAAATTATCCGCTGATCTGATACCGTTGGTAGGAGCCATTTTTAAAAAAGGATGTCGTGGTTTTGTCGTGAGACTAAGATAGTTTAATAAGGGATATTCGCTGAATATATTTTCACCTCATCTATACAAACAAACCACAACCTGAAATCATGGCGAAACCCTCTATATCATTAAGACTTTATTTAGCTACTCTCCTATTGATACTGCTAACTACACACACCTACGCTCAGGCCCCTCAGGGCATCAACTATCAGGCGGTCGCACGTGATGCGCAGGGAGCGGTACTGGCCAACAGGGCGATATCAGTACGTTTCACTATACATGATCTGTCGGCTTCAGGTAATATTGTTTTCCAGGAATTACATTCGCTCAATACGAATGCGTTTGGATTATTCAATACCGCGATCGGGAGCGGCAATGCAGGAGGTATCAGCAACCTGGCCAATGTGCACTGGGGCACTGGTGCTAAATACCTTCAGGTGGAAGTAGATATCGTGGGCGGGGCTAATTATACGGATATGGGCACTTCGCAACTGATGAGTGTACCTTATGCACTCTTCTCCGGCAATGGAATCGGATCTACCGGTCCAACCGGTGCAGCAGGTATAAACGGTACCAATGGCCTCGACGGTGCTACAGGCGCGTCCGGAGCAGCCGGTACGACGGGCCCCACCGGTCCATCCGGCCTAAACGGTACGAATGGTACAAATGGCGTCGACGGACCGACAGGCTCTACCGGAGCTAATGGTGTGAATGGTATCGACGGAACTACTGGAGCAGCCGGTGCAAATGGCATTGATGGAATCGACGGTGCAACAGGAGCTATGGGTACAAATGGTATCGATGGATTGAATGGTACTGACGGTGCTACCGGACCAACAGGCGCTGCAGGTACGAATGGTATCGATGGGATAAATGGAGTCGACGGTACGACTGGTCCAACAGGAGCTAACGGTACTAATGGTATCGATGGGATAAATGGAGTCAATGGTGCGACTGGTCCTACGGGAACGAATGGTGCTAACGGCATCAACGGAGTTACGGGACCAACAGGCTTAGCGGGTACGAATGGCATTGACGGAATAAATGGAATCGATGGAGCAACGGGGCCTACCGGAGCAGCAGGCACAAACGGAATTGATGGTGCCACGGGCGCGGCAGGTACGAATGGTATCGATGGGATAAATGGAGTCGACGGCACGACTGGTCCTACAGGAGCGAATGGTGCTAACGGCATCGATGGAGCTACGGGACCAACAGGCGTAGCAGGTACTAATGGTATTGACGGAATAAATGGAGTCGACGGCACGACTGGTCCTACTGGAACGAATGGTGCTAACGGCATCAACGGAGCTACGGGACCAACAGGCTTAGCGGGTACGAATGGTATCAATGGAATAAATGGTATGAATGGAGCAACGGGGCCTACCGGAGCAGCAGGCATCAACGGAATTGATGGTGCCACAGGAGCGACAGGTACGGCGGGTACGAATGGCGTTGATGGAATAAATGGTATCGACGGTGCAACTGGGCCTACCGGAGCGAATGGCGTTAACGGTATTGACGGAGCCACAGGAGCGACAGGCACGGCGGGTACGAATGGCATTGATGGAATAAATGGTATCGACGGTGCAACTGGTCCTACCGGAGCCGCAGGTGCGAATGGCACTAATGGAATAAATGGTGTCGATGGTGCAACGGGACTGACAGGGCCAACTGGCACAGGAGCAACAGGGCCTACAGGCAATAATGGCGGAACTGGTCCGACTGGTGCTAACGGAACTAATGGCATAGATGGCGTCACGGGTCCGACCGGACCTATAGGTGCAGGAGTCACTGGTCCTACTGGTGACACTGGTGCTACGGGTCCATCAGGTGCTACCGGAGCTACGGGGCCGACAGGCATCCTCGGCAATGGTACTGCTATAGGCAATACTACTTTCTGGGATGGTACGCAATGGGTGCTCAATTCACACAATATTTTCAATAAAGGAGATAGTGTCGGTATCGGTACTGCCACACCAAAGGCAAAACTGGAAGTGTCTGATGATGCGCTGATCCATGGGCTGACTGTCGGAGCGGGCCACGGAGATCCAATATATGCCAGATACAATACAATACTCGGTGATCAGGCTCTTTCCTCTCCTACATATGCTGCGCTGAATGTCGCTGTAGGATATCACACGCTTAAGATCAACACAGAAGGATCAGGTAACGTGGGCATAGGCTATGAAGTAATGAAAGCTAACCTGAATGGAGACAATAACGTGGGCATAGGACAAGGTGCACTGTGGGGAAATGTCACCGGAGATAATAACATAGCAGTAGGTGCCGGAGCACTAAGCACTAACTATAACGGAGTGGAAAATACAGCGACCGGATACAGGGCGCTTTACGCCAATTATAATGGAATCTTTAATACTGCCATAGGTTCGGAGGCTCTTACTGCAAATATCATCGGCTATGGCAACACTGCTACCGGCTACCACAGCCTTCATAGCAATACTGCCGGCAGCTATAACACGGCTTTGGGCTTTGGTGCGGATGTGGGTGCCGACTCTATAAGCAATGCTACGGCTATAGGTGCCTTTGCGGTAGTGAATACCAGTAACAGCCTGGTACTGGGCAACAATGCCAAAGTAGGTATAGGAACCAGCGCACCCACCAGCAGACTGGATGTGGTAGGCAAAACAAAAACCACCAGTTTGCAAATGACCAATGGCGCCGTGGATGGGTATATCCTAACCAGCGACAGCAGCGGAAACGCTGCCTGGGTGGCGAACAGTGTGGCCATAGGCACCACTCCGGGCCAGATGTTGTACTGGGATGGTGCATCATGGGTGGTAGTGCCTCCCGGCAATACGGGGCAAACGCTTACCTTTTGTTCAGGAAAACCTACCTGGGGGCCATGCCCGATCCAGGTGCCAGTCCTTACCACCTCGGCGATGGTATCTATCAGCTATAATGCAGCAGTGGGCAATGGCAATATAAGCTACGACGGCGGTGCGGCAGTCACTGCGAGAGGACTCTGCTGGAGCATCTCACCCAATCCGACACTGGCTAACAGTTTTAGTACAAGCGGTACAGGTATCGGCAGCTTTAATAGCAACCTTACAAGCCTGACAGGCGCTGTCATGTATTATGTGCGGGCATACGCCACTAACAGCCAGGGCACTGCCTATGGCAATCAGATCAGCTTTACTACCGCCAATGCTATTTTACCTTCTGTGACTATAAGCAATCCTCAATTTGTGACCAACAGTACGGCGACACTTAGTGGCAAGGTAACCCTCGATGGGGGTGCTCAGGTCACTGCGCGTGGTTTTTGCTACGGCACTTCGCCTAATCCAACCACTGCCAATACTATTACCAATGACAATACAGGCATAGGCGATTTCGCGCATGGTATCGCAGGTTTGATGGTCAATGTGACCTACTACGTGAGAGCCTATGCTACCAATAGCGTCGGCACTGCTTACAGCGTCCAAAAAAGCTTTACTCCACAGCAGCATTGGATAGGTGAGGGTTACGGAGGCGGAGTTGTGTATTACCTGGATGCGGGAGCGGCACACGGCCTCATCGCTGCCCTGACGGATCAGGCAGACTCTGGGGTATGGCAAAATCCATATGGAATAATCACTGTAGATGGTATCGGAGCAGGAGCCGCTAATACCGATAGTATTAATGCCCATTCTCCCCCTGATCCGTTCTCTCAATTTGCGTCCCATGCAGCACACAACTATCACGGAGGCGGATACAATGATTGGTACCTGCCTTCGTACACCGAACTTCACATACTCACGAGCGGCGGGGCGGTGCCGGGTATAGATCCTGATCAATGGTATTGGTCCTCGAGTATCGACTATAACCGTTTCATTGTGCCCGGGATCTGGGGCCTGATGGGTAATGGCTGGGCGCCATATAGTCAGGGCGAGGGCGACGTGATATGGGCCAGAGTGCGGGCCGTAAGAAGATTCTAAGTGTTTGATCAGTTTCTGTATTACCCCAACGAAGCCCTTTGCATTTTGCAGGGGGCTTTTGTTTGTTGCGGCTGGACGTGAGTTTTCTGCAATAAAAAAAACGATCCTTAAGGGAAAGATTTTCGTTTTGTCCAGGCCTGTCAAATTATCAAACTATTTCTGAAGGGTTTGAAGCGAATAGAGGACCATTGTTTGTTCTTTTAGGTGTATGCTGTATATTGAAAGCCGGGATTGAACTGTAAATTGTCAAATCAACTTCTTTCAAAATCATCTACTATGTTCAGGGAATTAACTAAACCCGAAAAGAAACTGGCACGTGAATTAGTCAATAAAGGACTTCAACAGAAATATCAAAATGCCATTAAGGAGTTAAGCCAATTAATAGATGAATGGAAAGATGAAAAACTGGATAATCGCGGCGCATATTTAAAACTATATAAAGCATTTAGTGAACACGATAAGCATATAGCTAGCCGATATGATGACATGAAAGGTTCAAAATATTTTTCTACCGTTGCTTCTTTGCTTGCTGATGAGTTAATTACACAAAAGGACATACTAGGTTTCAACGAAGAAAATAGAAACTATTTAAATAGATATGCTGCATTAATTAATGAAGACCTAAGGAAAAAAGATTCCGATGTGGAAATAATAAAAGGTTATAGGGTAAAAGTTGAATATGCAGATTTATCGGAAGAGGAAATGAAACGTAAGCGAGAAGCGATCGCTAAAACGGCAGTTGATTCGATACTGAAGCGGAAACGATAAAACCCATCCTTGCGGACAGGCTTTGGTTTTGTCTGGGTGACTGGATTCGAACCAGCGGCCTCTTGCACCCCATGCAAACGCGCTACCAGGCTGCGCTGCACCCAGATAAGAGAAAGACTCTATATCTTTCGCTTAGCTGGTGCATGGTGAGGGGGATATCACTCAATACAAATATATAGAAAAGTGGATTTTACCAAATAAACCATAGCTCACCTATTTTTTTCAAGACAAAGACTTATCATTTACATAACTCACGTATTTATAAAGCTGCGATGTATCCACCATTTGTTGCAGTTCATTTATATGATTCCTCATATTGCCAGAGTTGATCCTCTGCCTTTCAACAGCAATAGAAAAATGATAAAGCGAATCATTAAAATCATCTTCAAGATAAAACATATTGACAGTAGCGCTATAATATGGAGCACCTTCTACATGCATTTGCCTGGCTCGCGTGTAGCACTGAAGGGCAAGTTGATATTCTGAAACGGTATCAATAGTCCTCATAATATCAGCTCCGAGCAATTTTTGTGCGCATGATTCAATATCCAAAACAATTATTTCTGCCAATACATCAGATTTATCCTTATACATCTCCTTCAAGGATTCATAAACTAATTTGCTTAGTTCATAATATTTGAGCTGAGTTCCTAGATGGCGATGATAATTACCTAGCGAAGACAAACTCATTATATAGTTCAAACCATATCCATTATATATTCTTATAATCTGGTAAAGGCAGAATATTGAGTTTACAATCCTATTATTAATGCCCTCAAAAAATTCAAGATGCTTATAATCAGCAGGGATTCTTTCTTTAGGAAGAATAAATTCCACAATTTCATTAACGATACGATCTATATTTTTTCGAGAGCTCTTCTTTATGTAGCCTTCTCTTAATTCATGAAAATGTCTATCCCATTCATTCAATATATTTTCCGCTTCATTTGTCCTTATTTCCTCAAATCTATTTTTTAGGATGCACTCATTGATATTGTACTGCAATCTTAGTTCATGATAACGCACAAATTGGGTTGCCACTGTACAATAGGAATTTACCAAAGCCGAAACTTCATCCAAGAATTTTTTCTTTTCCTCCGTATCTTGCAAAGCTTTTAATTTCAACTCCGAAAACAAAATGATAGCCTCCTTTACTTCAGGACTGGCGGAAGTAGACAGATAATTATGCTTACTCCATTTTAAGGGATGATGATATTCCTTAATGCCAAAATTGTGCTTATACTTATAGATTTGATAGCGATCAGCTCCCCCGCTATTCCAACTAGCTATCTGTAATAAACGTTTTAAAAAATAGTCCTCCATCAAAGGAAGATAATTTTCTAACGTCACTGAAGAACATAGAGTCCGAAACGAAAGCATGATTTTCCGAAACATAAAACCAGCAGCCATATTTTTGCCGATCCGCATTTGAATCTGGCCCGCCCAAAAATACATGCACATCACAAGCTGAAACAGCAATTCATTATTTTTATCTAGTTCATCGCCAGATTTGGGCAAAATCTTCCAGTCTTCAATATCAAAATCATTAAAACTCCAATATTTCTCTCCTTTTTCGCATCCCTCATCCTTGAATGATTTTAATTTAACCTTTGGGTTATCCTTATTTATAGAAATTCCTTGACCATGATTTTTTTCAATAGGTTCTCTCAGGCAGATAAATAAACTATCGGCAAGCTTATATAGTACCACAGCTAATTCTTTTAAATATGTCTTATCATGTCTTGCGCCCTCAGAAGGTTGCTCTTGCTTTGATACTTGTAACAAGTCCTTTTTTACAAAATTCCCGAAAACATTTTCAACTTTCTGCAACAACGGGATTAATTTGTCTTCATCAGTTACATTTGGATAACTGTATTTCAACAAATGAACAAGGCTTTTCCTGAAATAATCAAAGCTAATAGAAGAACTATGATAATCCCTAAAGGCTCCATTGAGCGCTCCAGTTTTTCTATAGTTCATTATTATTTCATTTGATGTCAATCTTGAAAAGTCACTTTCCCCGGATGAATAAATAGCCTTGGGCGGTGTTTGATTAGAATTCTTATAAAACAACAAAGTGCCAACATTAGAATAGAAAGTAGATTTAATAAAGTGATTATCTTCAGAGCCTAGTTCATCATCTGTTTTTCCCGGCTCGATAATTGGTGAACTAATAGCTTCAGGCCTCTCCTCCTTAATTGAGCTTGTGGTTCCAATACTCCTTCCATCACCAGTTAGATTATCCTTCTTTCTCTTTGATACGATATGTTCCTCCGGCCATTTAAGAAGTATAAGATCACAAAATTCCAAGAACTTAATTTCAACAGCAGTAATTTTTCCCGGTGTAGCTCCGTCTGCGCTACCCTTTTCCATCAAAAAAAACTGAGCTAAAAAAGGTTGAACTAGTATCTGCAGAAGATCCCCTTTCGCTCCAATTACTTCTTTGTTGATAGCCATTAAAAACCTATTTGCCAGTATGGGAATCTCAATATAGATGGCCATCGCCTTCTCATAGTCTTTCATTTTTTCATAGGTCAAGCCGAGCTTAAGCTTCAAATGTAAGTAAGTAATAAGGTTTTCTATTTCTAATGCCGCATTGTTACTTTCATTTGTAATCCCGTTGTCGCGTGGAGTACTCTCTTTAAGAAGTGCAACTAAACCCTGCAATGCATCGGAGTAAGCTATGATAGCTTCATCATATTCCTGATCAAAAAACTGGGCGTCACCCAACCGTATATTTAAAAAAGAAATCGAATGAACATAAGAGATATGACCATCATGCGGAATAAATTCTTTATAAACATTCCTGAGGTCCTTAATACGATTAGTTAAGTGAAGCTTTACATGAAAAGTTTCGTCGAGGGTAAAATTAAAAGCAGCTGATTCATCTTCAAAGAGTTTACTCAGATAAACGATTTCATGGTATGTTTTATTCAAAAATTTGTAATCGAATAAACCGATCTCCGATTCGCGCACGTGATTTTGACTTAAGTAAACTATCAGATCCTCAATAAAATTCCTAAGTTCTGGCGACCGCGTCTCAGATACCACTTCTGGTATCAGTTCCAGATTCTGAAGAGAAAATGCAAAAGGATGGAACTTGATAATATGATCTAATAGATATGGAGTAGACACCAGGATTTTGTCACTGTATGACTTATAATAATTGCCAAGAGATGAAAGAAATGGGCGAAATAAATAATTGATAAAGCCGAATCTATATTGGTTTAAATAAGTAATACGTATAAAATAGCGTTGTTCAACATCTTTATTTAACTGATAAACCACTATGGCTTTATCTGTTTCATATGACACTCCGTCGGCAATACCTTTTGGTTTGATTGGCAATTCAGAACTATGCCTTATCATATCTTCAATAAGACGAACTAATTTCTTAGGCGAACCATTGCTGCGATAGGCAAGATAAACCACGTAATTCTGCAATGTGTAAACTATTTTTGCTATTGCCTCAGGACATATTTGAGAATCCGAAACACCTCTCCTCTTTTTGCCATTCTCTGCCTGATGCTCAAGCAGCCTATAAAATTTAGTTATGAGCGATTCATACTTTAGACCATCCATTAATTTCTCATCCAGCAACCCATCTTGAATAACATCGGGGGATTCACGGAGATATTTGGTAAGCTTGCTAAAATTACCCTTTGAAGACTCAGATTGAAAAGTCTGAAGTAATTCTATCTCCAATATATAGTCTTCATTTGAGATTGGCTTTTCCCAATCACGTTGAATGAATTCATCAAACTTCTTCTTGGCTTCAATCCCCAATTGACTTCCCAAATCCTTTACTAATAATCTCATCTCAACGAAATGTGCAAAATCTCCGCCTCTGTATAAAATCTTTTCGAGGTATTCTTCGATCAACCCTGTAAGTCCCGCAGTCTTACCGTTTGAGCCCAAAATAGCAACATCCGGACTTTTGTTCTTTTCCGAACCAGGCGAATTGTCGATGCTATCTTTAAGAAAACTGTCCACATTTATTACCTGATGAAAAATGCTACTGACAGCAGATTGACGATCAGCGATGTCAGCTAAGGCGGCATCAAACATTTCACGTCCAGCTATAAAAATAAATTTAGCCTCAGCCGTTGTTATCAGGTATTTAAGGTTGGCAAGAATATTTATCACAACCCTTTTCCTTTGCCTGAAATCGTAAAATTGAGATTGTTGGGATTGCTTATCAGCCCGGTCCATTTCTTCATGATAAGAATTTCGATCAGGCGATGGATCAATTTTATCAATCTCGTCAAAAACAAATATGAATTTTCTTTTAATATTTGATTTGTTCTTATTTATGTCCTCCAGTATGCCGATGATATCATTTTCAACCTCTTTGGGGTTTGCCATAGGGAAACGCTTGACCATTTTGTCTCCGAGTGAGAAAGGAAACCTTTCACCACCACCCGAACCGCCAGCTTCCTTAGTGATCTGGCTCCGGCAGCGCTCATATAATTCGTCCAATTTTTCAAATTCCTTCACATTGTCCGCATACTTCTGGAAAAATTTGGTAGCGACCCAATTCAAAAAAAAGCCGACCAGAACAGCTACAAGTAGTAATCCGGATATATTTTCAATATTAGCCCATTCCAGCAAATGCTTCAATGCTATAAAGTTAATAAGGGTTTGTTCCAGACCCTTTGAGCCAGCAGTAGTCGCCTCTTCTCCAGACCTATGATTTGCTATGAAGAGCATCGTAACCATCAGCACAGTAAAAACAAAAGCGGACCAAATAGGTATTGCTTTTAAATTGAAAACTTCTTCGTGGAGAAATCGGCGTCTAGGGTTCAATAATTTATCTCTGATGCCTCCAATAATTTGCCTTAGAATATCAAGTTCCTTAATATCCTTTTGCCCAAAACTGATGGTCACTTGCTCTATTTGAATTCTATCTTTCTTTTCCTGTTCTTCATACTTAAATTGCTCGATGGCCCTCTTCACAAAGCTTGTTTTGCCCATTCCCCTATAACCCGTAATAAGATATGCCCCACTTGCGCCATCTCGCAGATAACTAACAAGTCTTTTGCCAATATCCCCCCTTCCTACCCATTTTTTATTTTGAGGGTTTGAAAGAGGTTCGTGCTCAAATTGATAATCAGGAAGTTCCAGCCAGATTTCCTTTATATAGCTGTCAGAGGGTTTGAATTTGCTCATAGTTCATTTTTAGATGTAATAGCTTTAATGTATATTTATAAAGCTAATAAATATTTTTTTATACTATCTAATTCGGAATATATAAATTATGGGAAGTAGCAGATTTTGACTATTAACGTAGATTCGAACCCAGTAACCCAATATTGGCCATCGCAAAGGCCCCTCATAATTAATGTTACTATAACTTTAACTCCCGTAATACGTTATTATATTTGTATATATTTTGGACAATAACAGAAGGAGCAATAAATGGAACGGGAAGTCGTAACGATAAAAAGAAAGGCATTTAAGATAAACCTGGAGAACTCGATCTATGGTACCTTTGCTGAGATAGGTGCGGGGCAGGAGGTCGCGCGGACCTTCTTTCAGGTGGGGGGTGCGTCCGGCACTATCGCCAAGACGATGTCTGCTTATGATATGACTTTCTCCGATTCTATTTACGGAGAAGAGGAATCGGGCCGCTATGTGAGCGAGTCGCGCCTCAAGAGGATGCTGGAACACGAATACCAGCTCATGGAAAGCCGTCTCATAGATGACAAATATTCTCACCGCCGGTTCTTTGCCTTTGCCGATACCTGTACTACCATCAACTTTCACCGCAATAATGATCCGCACTGCTGGATAGGGCTGAAGTTTCAACTCGTGCCGCAAGGGCCGGTGAATGAGGTGATCGTGCATATACGCCTTAAAGAGAATGACCAGCTGCTCCAGCAGCGTACGATAGGCGGCCTCGGGGTCAACCTCATATATGCCTGCTACTGGTATGCGCAGGATATGGATTCCTTCGTGGGATCGCTGATGGATAACCTCACCGTAGACCAGGCCGAGATAGATATGATACGCGTCAAAGGCGCCGATTTTGACAAGGTAGACAATCGCCTGCTGGCGCTGATGCTGGTCAAGAAGGGCTTTACCAGCGGTACGATATTCGGACCGGACAAAGAGGTCTACCAGCCCAAAGACATCCTTTACAAAAAGAATATCCTCTGCCTCCGTGGGCGGTTCCGCCCAGTCACTAAGGTAAGCGAAGATATGTTCAACTCAGGACTGGCTACTTTCAAGGATTATTTCCCATGTGAAGATGACCAGTTGATCGCACTGTCAGAACTCACCATCAATAACCTCGAGGCAGATGCCGGACTCGATGATAAGGACTTTCTCGATCGGGCAGATATACTATGCAGCCTCGGCCATACAGTGATGGTGTCCAACTGCCAGAAACACGACAAGCTCCTCGCCTACCTGCGTCGCTGCAGGCCTAAGAATATTGGTATCGTGCTCGGCGTGATGAACCTCATGGAATTGCTTAACGAAAACCACTACGCAGATCCGCTGGGTGAGATACTTCATTATTTTGGTGAAATATTCCAGTACAATACCAAGATGCTGATATATCCATACCAGGCTACTGTGGAGTCTGATGTCATCACGCTCGACAACTATCCAATATCAGATACACTCAAACCTCTCTTTGAATTTCTCAAAGCGAGCCATTTCATGGTAGACATAAAAGGCTACGATCAGAGCCTGCTACAGATATTCTCCAACAGTGTCATGCAGCAGATCAAGAGCGGTGAGGAAGGTTGGGAAGAGTTCGTACCGGACTTCGTGGCTGAATATATCAAGGCACGCTGTCTCTTCGATTACCCTTGTGAGATAAAGGTCAAATCATAAGTTATAAGTTTTAGGTAGTAAGTAATACGTTGTTTACTGAGTCATGCTTATGACTTAAACCTAAAACTTATTACCAGCAACTTCATTCCTATTTGCCAAAAAATGACAATTGCGTGAGCAGCGCCAAATTATTTTTGTGGAAATTTGTTTGCGTGATACTCTATGTGATATCATCTCAATGATGGGGTGATCATTTATTCAAAGAAAAAATACACACGTATGAAATTCACCCAACTACTCGTGCTGCTGATACTCAGCACATCATGTGCTACCGCACAGCCGATCCAGAAAACAATAGATTCCAAAGTCGCACGCGTTACGGTCTTTCCCGCCGGAGCGCAGGTCACACGCACCGCACATGCCACTGTGCCTGCGGGAAGGACTGACCTCATCTTTAGCGGTATATCGCCTTATCTCAATCCCGCCAGCATACGAGTGGATGGTGGCGGATCGTTCACGATCCTGTCTGTATCGCCTGTGGCAAACAGGCTCAAAGACCAGACGAAACGCAAAGACATAGAGGTGCTTGAAAAGTCCAAAGAGGGATTTCAAAAACAGCTCATACAGCATCAGGCATCGCTCGAAGTATACACCACCGAAGAGCAGATGCTCACAGCCAATAATGTAGTAGGCGGCGCCAATACCGGCCTCAAAGCGGCTGACCTTGCTGCAGCACTGGATCTGCATCGCAGCCGTATGCGGGAACTGAAATTCTTTGAAATAGACTATAATGAAAAGATCAAAAAAACGCAAGACACCTTAGCCCGTATAGACCAGCAGATCGCTGCGCTCAATGGTAGCTCGGATCTTTCTACCACGGATATCATCGTGACCGTTCAATCGAAAGAAAGCAACACCAGCGACTTTGTCATCAGCTATGTGGTGAGCAATGCAGGCTGGTATCCGTCTTATGACCTGCATGTAGATGATATCAGCAAACCTCTCGCCCTAAACTACAAAGCCAATGTACACCAGAATACAGGCGAAGAATGGAAAGATGTGAAGATCGCATTCTCAAACGGCAATCCTAATGAATCCGGGGTCGCACCTATACTCGCTCCACTCTACCTGAGAAACCTGCTGATAAACGCAGGTTACTCTCTGAACATAAATGGCGGCAGGACCGAGGAAACCCAATACATCGTAAACGGTCAACGGAAAATGTCGCCCGCCTACCTCAATGAGCAGGATAAAAGCAATATTACCTACACTCCGCCGAGCCAGAATGCAACCAGCATTACCTTTGAACTGGCAACGCCATACACGGTGATCAATGACGGACAGAACCGTGCCGTCGATATGAAGGAAGAGGATATTCCTGCTTCGTTTGAATACTTCTGTGTGCCTAAGAAAGAGAAGAAAGCATATCTCGTAGCGCACATACCAAACTGGCTCGACTACAATCTCATGGACGGTGAGGTCAACCTATACTACGAAGGTACCTTCACAGGGAAAACGGCCTTTAGCCTCGCCAATGCTGAGGATACCCTGAATCTCTCTCTGGGCCAGGATAAGGGCATCACCGTCAACCGCGTGCAGGTCAAAGACTACAGCAAACGCCAGATACTCTCCGACAAAAAATCTGCTACCTCTGTTTATGAGATCACAGTGAGGAATAATAAGAAGTTCCCGGTTAATATAGTGGTCGAGGACCAGGTGCCGCTCACGACAGAGAAAGATATCACTATCGATGATGCACAATACGAGGGGGGCACGATTGATGAAGCCACAGGCAAGGTAACGTGGAAGCTCGCACTGCTTGCCGGCAAAGACAAAAAACTCAAACTGTCATACACTGTCAAATACCCTAAGAACTATAGAATACAGCTGGATTGATTTGATCTCGGATTTCGGATTTCGGCATTTCGGCATTTGATTTATAAGGCGAGGATTTTCTCCTCGTCTTTTTCTATTCAGCCTTAGAGGATTTTGATGAATGATATGGCATCTTCAATTTTGTCTTTCTTTTATCAAAATATGACAGGCCCGTGAGATTCGCCACACTATTTTTATGGAAATTCGTTTGTGTAGGACTCTATCCTGTGTCAGCTCATTGATGAGTTGCCTCCATTAGATCACTAAACACACACGTATGAAATTTACCCAACTACTATTGCTGCTGGTACTCAGCGCATCATCCGCCATCGCTCAACCCGTTCAGAAAGCGGTGGAATCCAAGGTTACCAAAGTTACTGTCTTCCCCGAAGGGGCACAGGTGAGCCGCACTGCAAAGACCACGATTTCCCCGGGCACTACTGAGCTCACCTTCTCCGGGCTATCACCCTATACGAGCATATCCAGTATACAAGTCTCAGGTATCGGCCCGTTCTCTATCATATCCGTATCACCAGTGGCCAATAAACTCAAAGAACAAAAGAAGAGAAAAGAAATAGCAGAGATAGAGAAGTCCAAAGAAGGCCTCAATAAACTGCTCACACAAGACAAGGCATCACTCGATGTCTATATGAAAGAAGAGCAAATGCTCGCCTCCAATTATGTCGTAGGTGGTGCCAACACCGGTCTCAAGGCTGCTGACCTGACCGCTGCACTCGACGTGCACAGGGCGAGGTTACGGGAGTTGAAATTCTTTGAGATAGACTATAATGAGAAGATCAAAAAACTACAGGATACGCTCTCGATGATCGATGCACAGATCCGCGTGTCAAACGGTAAAGGCGACCTCTCTACCCTCGATGTGGTAGTGACCGTGAGCTCCAAAGAGCAGGCATCAGGAGACTTCACGTTAGGCTATGTAGTGGGCAATGCGGGATGGTTTCCTACATACGACCTGCGTGTCGATGACGTCACAAAGCCCCTGCTCGTAGACTACAAGGCCAATGTCTACCAGAATACCGGCGAGGAATGGAAAGATGTGAAGCTGACATTCTCCAATGGCAACCCCAACGAATCAGGCGTGGCTCCCATCCTAAATCCACTCGTCCTTCGCAATAACAACTACGTCTACAAAGCACCCGTCAATAATCGCTACCCGATCAATCCAAACATACGGGAGGTGACTGGACGCATCACTGACAATAAAGGCGAGCCGCTGATCGGAGCGACCATCATGGTCATGGGCTCCACTGTAGGGACAGTCACTGACTACTCGGGCAACTATGTCGTGCACATACCGCCCGGATCATCACAGGTCAGGGTCTCACTGGTGGGCTACCAACCACAGACACTGTCGATCTATTCCGGCACACTAAATATCGTGATGCAGGAAAGCGCTAAAATGCTCGACCAGGTGACGGTCAGCGAATACCGGGAATCGTTTTATGCCAATGCTCCAGCACAATCTATGGGAGCAATGGATCTGAAATCGAGCAAAAATTATCTCAACAGAGAGAAGGCAACTAACGTACAGTATGCAGAGCCTACACAGACAAACACAGTCGTCACCTTTGAGCTGGCCACGCCATATACCATAGTCAATGACGGCAAGACGCGCGCGGTGGATATGAAACAGGAAGAAATGCCTGCCAGCTTTGAGCACTTCTGCGTGCCTAAGATGGAGAAGAAGGCATACCTTGTCGCGCACATCCCGGGGTGGATAGATTACAACCTGCTCGAAGGTGAGGTCAACCTCTACTATGAGGGCACCTATCTCGGCAAGACCCTCTTCAGCCTGTCTGAAGCATCTGATACCCTGCACCTCTCTCTCGGAGTGGATAAAGGCATCACCGTGAATCGTACGAAGGTCAAAGATTTCAGCAAGAAGCAGGTGCTCAGCGACAAAAAGATCGTGGCATCGGCATATGAACTAACTTTCAGGAATAACAGGAAGTTCCCGGTCAATATGGTGGTCGAAGACCAGGTGCCGATCAGCGCTGACAAAGAGATCACCGTGAGCGATCAAACGTACGAGGGTGCCACGCTCGATGAGGCCACCGGTAAACTCACCTGGAAAGTGATACTCGATCCCGGGAAAGATAAGAAACTAAAGCTATCGTATACAGTGAAGTATCCTAAGACGTATAACGTGCAAACGGATTAGTAAACAGCTGATCAGCTAATCAGGAAATCGGGAATACAGGATATGTCTGTGGTCCCGAT
>JAOQAO010000210.1 GCA_025963485.1 Bacteroidota bacterium
GCGGTCTATACTAGATTGAATTAGGTTTTCTAATTTGCGATGAATAAATCGCAATCGATATGTCAATGACGACCGGCAAAAGAGTGATCGTATCACCGCGCGGCACCGAGCTCAGCTGCAAAGGTTGGGTGCAGGAAGCAGCACTGAGAATGTTGTGCAATAATCTCGATCCCGAAGTGGCCGAGCGCCCCGAGGACCTTATCGTATATGGCGGCATCGGCAAGGCTGCCCGCAACTGGGAGGCCTTTGATAAAATAATCGAATGCCTGAAAGATCTCGAAGAAGATGAGACGCTGATGGTGCAAAGCGGCAAACCTGTCGGCGTTCTTCGCTCGCACAAAGATGCCCCACGCGTACTGATAGCCAACTCCAATCTCGTAGGCAAATGGGCCACATGGGAGCACTTCCGTGAATTGGAAAAGAAAGGACTCATCATGTATGGTCAGATGACGGCCGGCTCATGGATATACATCGGTACGCAAGGTATCGTGCAAGGCACGTACGAAACATATCTCTCACTCGCGGAGCAACATTATAAAAGTTCACTGAAAGGGAAACTCAATGTGACCGCAGGCCTCGGTGGTATGGGCGGCGCACAGCCACTGGCTATCACGATGAATGAAGGTGTAGCCCTCATCGCAGAGATGGAAGAATGGCGCATACAAAAGCGTATTGAGACCAGGTACCTCGATGAGTACTTCTCCGATATAGATGAAGCCATAGACCGCTCCCTCGCCGCTAAAGAAAAAGGCGAAGCAGTGTCAATAGGTGTAGTCTGCAATGTGGTCGACCTGCTGCAAAGATTGCTCGATCGGAACATCATACCCGATACACTCACGGACCAGACATCAGCTCATGATGAGTTGATCGGATATTTCCCGGAGGGGCTGAATGTAGAGCAGGCGAAAGTGCTGAGGGAAAGTAATCCTGAGGAATACAAGAATCGCTCGCTTGATACCATGGCGAAACATGTGGGTCAAATGCTCGAACTGCAAAAACGCGGAGCTATTACCTTTGACTACGGCAATAACCTTCGTGGGCAAGCAAAGGATAAACGCGGAGTGATGAATGCCTTTGATTTCCCGGGATTCGTACCTGCATATATACGTCCGCTTTTCTGCGAGGGCAAGGGGCCTTTCCGTTTCGTCGCACTGAGTGGAGATCCGGCCGACATAGCTGTATGCGATGAGAAGCTGAAAGAATTATTCCCAGACAATAAAGGCCTGCTCCGCTGGCTGAAAATGGCAAAAGAAAAGATTGCCTTCCAGGGATTGCCCGCGCGTATCTGTTGGCTCGGCATGGGCGACAGGGAGATAGCCGGACTGGCTTTTAATCAACTCGTGAAAGAAGGAAAAGTAAAAGCGCCGATCGTGATCGGACGCGACCATCTCGACACAGGCTCCGTCGCATCGCCTAACCGGGAAACGGAAGCGATGATGGATGGCTCTGACGCTATTGCAGATTGGCCGATACTGAATGCACTCATCAATACTGCTGGCGGAGCAAGCTGGGTGAGCTTCCATCATGGTGGAGGAGTAGGCATGGGCTATTCACTCCACGCAGGCATGGTGATCGTCGCTGATGGTACAGATGATGCGCATAGGAGACTCAAGCGCGTCCTGCACAATGATCCTGCTATGGGTGTGATACGTCATGCGGATGCGGGATATGAGATCGCTAAAGCGACTTCTGCGAAGTATGGGTTGGATATTTAATTAAAAATAGACAGGTATCAAGGCTTTAGCAGGTCGGGATCTCTGCGGCTGTCAAAAATATCCGTGACATAAATAGTTTCATCCATTATTCTATAGATGATCTTGTAATTGCCTCCACCATTCTCCTGTGTCCCAGATTGAGTTCCTTGAGGCTATCTTTTTCCTGGCCCGCAAAAGGATGTGCGGATAGGAATCTTAGTTTTTGAATGATACCGGATTTGATCTGTTCCGCTATCTTTATACTTACGTTTTCCTTATAATAGTCGTGAATGTCTTTCAGGCTATCTTTAGCCGTCAGGGTGATAACGATCTTCATCACCAGTTTTTCATCTTAGTTTCCAACTCCTCAAGTGAAACAAACTTTCCTTTTGCTATAGCTTCTTCTGAATTCAAAGCGCGGGCAATAATATCTTCCCTGGTCAACGGAGATAGTTGTTTATCCTTAACCAATCCCAGTATCTTTTTGATGGTCAAAATAATACCCTCATCGCTTATCAGGTCGAGTTCTTGCTTTATCCTTTGTTTTTCCAGTGAGATATCCATAAAATATTCTTTGTTTAAAATTACTGCTTTTTTACCAAAATAGTAACGACGGTTTTTAATGCTTTTGACACGCTTAAACTCAGGAGGCTCAATTCATCTACTATGGTAGACAATGCAGCGTCCAATGCGACACAGCCGAAAGTCGGCTACAACCATGAAGGCCAGCAACGTAAAGGATGCACTTAGCAAGGCCACAGGCAAAATACACGACCTGAATATGTATGGCCTGCTCAAAGAGGACTGGAACCTGGCAAGAAAGAAGCTGATTTAACAAACGCAGCCCGGAAAACACATAATGGCATTTCACATCTTGGGATGCTTTTTAGTATGTTCGCAACATAACTAAACCCATATGGACAAAATACAACCCTACCTCATAGAATTTGGACACAGGATCATGGCCTATGCACCACGCATCATTGGCGCTATCCTGATCTTCATCATCGGCCTTTGGATCATCAACTATATTTCAAAGCTCATCAATCAGGCTATGAACCGCGAAGGAATGGATACATCCTTACGTTCATTCCTCTCCAGCCTCATCAGTGTAGGACTGAAGATATTCCTGATCATTACCGCTGCGGGTGTACTCGGTATACAGACCACCTCATTTGTAGCAGTACTCGGCGCTGCAGGCCTGGCTGTGGGATTGGCCTTGCAGGGTTCGTTGGCAAATTTCGCCGGAGGTGTGCTGACGCTTACTTTCAAACCATATGTAGTAGGCGATGTGATCGAGACTTTGGGACAGGTCGGCGAGGTCAAAGAGATACAGATATTCAATACCGTGCTGCTCACTCCCAATAATAAAACAGTGATACTGCCCAATGGCGCCGTATCAAATGGCACTATCATAAATCAAACCCGTCATGGCAATCTTCGGGTTGAGTTTATTATCACTGTCGGCAACGATGTAGACCTGCCCAAAGTGCGTGAGATCATTCTCAGTGCGGTTAATGCACATCCGAAAGTGCTGAAAATGCCCGCTGCTACCGTAGATGTGGTCAAACTGCTAGGTGGTATCACATTGGCGGTGCATCCATACTGCGTGCCGTCAGATACGGATGCTGTTTCATCAGAAGTGCAGGAAGCGGTAAATGTCGCTCTTGAGAAAAATGGCATACACGCTCCGGTGCCTGCGGCGATCAGTATCAATAGAAACGGATAAATTGAAAATTATCTCACCGCCATTTTCCGGATCATGATGGCGAAGATGCCGGGGAAGTGGCGCATCATCCATACGCCGAGATTTTCTTTGAAACCTCCTATGACTATTTCACGCTTTCCCCTTTTGATCGCCATGACCATACGTTTGGCTGTATAAGCTGACGACAATCCATTGCCCGTAGCGCTGTCCATGCTGCGGAGCGGCGCACCTGATGCAGTAAGCGCATTCATCGTGATATTGGTACTGACGAAACCGGGGCATACGATCAGGACCTTCAATCCCTCATCATGGCACTCTGCGCGCAATGAGTCAAAGAAACCATGCAGTGCATGTTTGGATGCTGAGTAGCCACTGCGCCATGGCGAGCCGAATTTGCCCACGGCAGAACTCACAGATACGAGCATTCCGCTCTTCCGCGTGAGCATATAGGGCAGTACCGCTTTACTCAGTGAGATTGTGCCGAAATAATTAACCTCCATCAATTCGCGGTCGACTTCCAGTTTTGTTTCCTTAGCTAATGACCGCTGGCTGATACCCCCGTTATTGATCAGTACATCTACCTGTCCAAATTTATCCAGCACAGCCTTGACCTGAGATGAATAGTCTCTATTATCTGCAAGATCGAGGGGCACTATCAGGTATCTATCTGCTGTGAGATTGGCAGTTTTAGCCACGCGCTCCATTTCCTCTGCGCGGCGGGCGGAGAGCACGATCTTCGCGCCCTCTTTTGCGCATTCATAAACCAGTTGTTCACCTATGCCGGATGTAGCTCCGGTGATCCAGACTATTTTATCTTGAAGAGTTGTCATGATTTATTTTTACGGGTATGAGCAGAACGGATGGTTTTCTTACAGAGTCATTTTTATAAACTTCAGCGCCTTTGTCATATCGCTTCTCCAGCGTGATGTCGCCTTTCGCATTGTAAAATATTTCACGCTCTTTGCTGGATCCGTCATACTGGATATAGCCTATCAATTTATTGTTGCTGTAATATTCGCGCACATCGAGATTTCCTGTAGGGCCTTTGTGATCTACGATGCCATTTTTGATTTTGATGTCCGGGATGATCATTTCAAATATCCCCTGTTGGCCGTATGCATTCCGCACTTTGATTATTTCATCGATGCTTTTATGCAATACCGTCGTGTGCGTGGCGCTGTCATTCACTACGGTATATGTCGGCGCATTACTTTGCGCGATAGCGCACCCAGAGGCTGTGATAAAGGCGATAACGAAAATGGTATAACGCATGGATGATACTTTGCGAAACGGAAGTTAAACGCTTTTCATATACGATTAAAATTTTTTGCAGGCTCGTTCGTATTAATTATAAACCAACCCATGGCCTCACTAGTCGACTCCCTCACCAGAAGTATTTTCAATAAAGCCACTGTCATCTATAAGCAGCAGGTCGCGCCACACGTATATCATCTCCGCATCCGGAGCGAAGCACTGAAAGGCAGGCATCTGGTGGCTGGCGAACATCTCCGCCTTTTCGTCGGCATCGGCAGAGACACGACGCTCGATAGCAAGGTACGCACCTACTCTATCTGGGACCATGACAGTACTCAGGGCGTGGCCGATCTCGCCGTTTGTACTCACTCCTCAGGTATAGGCAGCCGGTGGATCACAGAGGTCGCAGCAGGCGAGGACATATACTATATGGGTCCTAAAGGCAAACTGGTCATAGATACCAATGCCGGCTCGCACCTGCTCATTAGCGATCCCTCTGCCCTCTCCCATATGTATGCGATCAGGCGCGCCATACCGCCTGACGCACAAGTCGCGGGTATCACCTACTCCTCCGATGTATCGGATCACTATGCCGACGTGGACGGCAGCCGTCCTTTTGACTTTATGCTTTTGCAATATGACCCTACGGAATCGCTCATAGAAAAAAGTAATTCCCTCAGGCATTTATTGTCGCAAAAGACAACCGTGTATATCGCCGGTGATGCGAGGGTTTGTAAATCATTAAGCCGCTATTTTCGTCAAAATTGGCCCGCTGAAGAAGTCAGGTCAAAAGGCTTTTGGATGCCTGGCAAGACCGGTATGGACTAAAAAAGCCTGTTCAGACATCAAATATTTACACTGTTAATCAAATACTTACAATTATATGTTAAATATTCGCCTTTAAACACTTGTTTAAATCAAACGATTGTTTAATCTTTGAGCCGTGAATGAAATAATAGAAAATACAGACAAACGTGGGGTCATCTTCGCAGCAGCAGAAAAGCTATTCTCCGATGAGGATTTCGATGCGGTGAGTGTGCGGGACATAGCCAAAGCAGCTAATGTGAATGTGGCCATGATCTCCTACTACTTCGGCTCCAAGGAGAAGCTCTTTGAGGAACTGATCGTCACGAGGATGCAGTCGTCCCAGCTCACCATCAAAAATATCGCAACGGATGAAAAAATGTCCAGTGCGGAAAAAGTTTTGGCGGTGGTGGACTTTTATGTCGACCGACTGATGAATAATCCTCACGTGCACAAAATGATCGACCGCGAGATGTCGATCAGTACCCGCCCCCATCTGCGCGAAATGCTCATCAATAAGATCAGCAGTAATAAAGACTATATCAAGAAAATGGTCGAAGAGGGCATCGCAAAAGGCGAGTTTAGGGCAGATGCCGACAGTGAGCTGCTGATGCTGAACCTGTTTGCGCTGATTCGCTACATAGTAGGATCATCGTACTATTCCTGCCGCATGCTCGATCAGATAAAAGAGGAAGACCTCTTTGCGCCCGAATTCCGCCAGCGGATCAAAAACTATCTCCATGACTTATTCAAAAACAATCTCTTTATAAAACAATGACCATGTATTCAACCA
This sequence comes from Bacteroidota bacterium, assembly GCA_025963485.1. Lineage (GTDB taxonomy): Bacteria > Bacteroidota > Bacteroidia > Chitinophagales > LD1 > UBA1941. The sequence goes on from JAOQAO010000210.1 coordinate 6,254, forward strand.
TCCTAAAACGAATACCCATAATAGCACTGTCACTGATGATAGTGACAAGCGCACAAGCCCAGCAAACCAAGCGCCTCACACTGCAGGAAGCTGTAGATATGGGTATGACCACCAGCCATCAGCTGGTGATCTCGCAGGCGAAGGCAGATGCCGCAGTTGCGAAATACAAACAGCAGTTCGGTGCCTCGATACCGCAGATATCACTCAACTCCCAATACCAGCACTTGAGTACTAATATTCAGGAGATCCAATTTCAAACTGGAGCAGACCCCGTTACTCATGCTCCTACCTATGGCACTATCGGGGTCTCTATCCATGACCAGTTTCTCAATAGCCTCTCTATTTCGCA
>JAOQAO010000248.1 GCA_025963485.1 Bacteroidota bacterium
TATCCTTTTTGCATGAGGAGGAAAAAAGAAGAATGCAAAGCGCAAGACCAGCTGATGCTAAAATTGAATATTTCATGATCTTCATCTATTGTAATTTTTTTTTGTACTTATGAAATTTCATCCCTTATAGCAAATGATCTATTTAAAACCGTAATTTATCAAAACCGAGATGGGCATATTGTATAAATAAAAATAGCAAATAGGTTCAAATTTTTATTTGAGTATTTGTCCAGATATAAAAAGCAAAGGCCCCGACGAATCGGGGCCAAGCTACAAAGAGCCGAATGAAGTCTTTAATTTCTTCTGAGGTCGAATTTCTCGATCTTATTATAAAAGTGACTGCGCTGTATGTCGAGTAGCTCGGCGGTCTTGGATACGTTCCAATTGAACTTCCGGAGCTTGTGCTCAATGAAGAGCTTCTCGATATGCTCCTTGAAGTCCTGGAATTTATCAAACTGCTCGAACAGGTCCGTTGGTGTTTCTTTGGCTTGTGTATTAGTTACGAAGGTCTTAACCTCATCTTCTGTGATCTTGACATCGCTGAGGATGACGAGGCGCTCCATCACATTGCGCAGCTCGCGGATATTGCCATCCCAACGCATCGTTTTGAGTTCGTCGAGCGCTTTTGGTGTGATGACTTTCTTAGGTATGCCGTAGTCCTCGCATATCTCACGGACAAATTTATCTGCCAGCTGCGGGATATCATCAGCACGCTCATGCAGGGATGGCACGTGTATGAGTATCACACTCAGGCGATGATAAAGATCTATGCGGAATTTGCCTTCCTCTATCTCGCGGGTCAGGTCCTTATTGGTCGCTGCGATGACGCGCACGTCTACGAGGATGTCCTTGTCTCCGCCGACACGGGTGATGCGGCTCTCCTGGAGTGCGCGGAGCACTTTGGCCTGTGCAGACAGGCTCATGTCGCCGATCTCATCGAGGAAAAGTGTACCTCCCGTGGCTGATTCAAATTTACCCAGCTTCTGCTTGATAGCAGATGTGAACGCACCTTTCTCATGGCCGAAGAGTTCGCTCTCGATGAGCTCGCTTGGTATAGCTGCACAGTTGACCTCTACCAGAGGGCCATTGGACCGGTTTGATTTCTCATGTATCCAGCGGGCTACGAGCTCCTTACCGGTACCGTTTTCGCCGGTGATCAGCACACGGGCCTCTGTCGGCGCTACGCGTTCGATGGTTTCCTTGATCTTGATGATAGACGGTGAGTCGCCTATGATCTCGCGTGTCTTGCCCACTTTGCGCTTGAGTATCTTGGTCTCGGTGACGAGGTTAGATTTATCGAGGGCATTGCGTACAGTAATCAGCAGGCGATTGAGATCAGGCGGCTTGGATATGAAGTCGTAGGCGCCTTTCTTGACCGCGTCTACTGCTGTCTCCAGCGTACCATGACCAGAGATCATGATGAGCTGAGCCTCGTTGCCCTCTTTTTTGAGTTTGTCGAGTACCTCGAGGCCGTCCATTTTGGGCATCTTGATATCGCAGAGTATGACATCATACTCTCCGTCCTTTGCCATATCGTAGGCTTTCTGGCCGTCTTCGGCTTCATCTATTTTGTAGCCTTCGTACTCGAGGATCTCCTTGAGTGTTTTTCTGATGGCCTTCTCGTCGTCTGCGATGAGGATGTTTGGCATAGTGCGTTTTAGTTAATAGTGAATAATGAATAGAGAATAATGAATGCCATGTGATGCGTTCATCATTCTTTGTTACCTTCTTTTAACTATTAATTATTCACTATTCATTAATAATTAAAAAAGGGCTGTATGCCTATAAGCCGGATCCTGTCTCCGGGCTTGCGCCCGAAGCTCTATCATTTATCTGCGATGCTGATCGCTCAGCACCTGTAGCACCCAACCCTCCGGCGTTCCCGGTTGAACCGGGATCGGCCGAGCCGGCCTCAACCGCCGGTATACATGGGCTTACAATCCGCAAGGTTTACCCGTCCCGCATGTTCCCATAGCGGAACCGTGAGCTCTTACCTCACGTTTTCACCCTTTCCCGGCATAGGGCCAGGTGGTAATTTTCTGTGGCACTATCTTGAGTCCCGTCAGGGACTATCCAGAGATTATCTGGATGCGGCGCTCTGCATTGTCCGGACTTTCCTCCCTGTGTCGAGCACAGAGCGATAGAGCAACATACAGCTTGTCCGTAAAATTATACGTTTATTTTATCGGACAAAGTTATATTGTACTCAGAATCGCGAATGTGGATATGATATGTGAAATATGTGGACAAGGGCTACTATTTATGATTTTGGGTTTATGATTGCTAGTTAGGCAGATAGTACAAATGAGTATACGGTGGAAAATAGCGCAGTGGTTTGAATTGAGATGGTGGCAGCGCTATTTCGAAGGAAAGAATAAAGCGCAATACTATGGGTGGAAAAGGAAATACTGGAATGATCTGCTGGATAAACTAGCTGATGTATTACCTCTCGATTCCGCCAAACTCATTGCCGACCTTGGCTGCGGACCTGCGGGGATCTTTATTGTGTTTGGCCCCCAAACCCCCAAAGGGGGCTTTAATACAAATGAAGGGGAAACAAAAGTAGTAGCGGCAGATCCATTATTAAATGAATATGCCGCGACCCTTGGTTTTTTTGATCAAAAGGATTTTCCGTACACAACATTTGTCAATCAGTCATTAGAAGATTTTAGTCCTGCGGAAAAATTTGATATCGTATTCTGCATGAATGCGATCAATCATGTGGCGGATATCAATAGGGCGTATGATAAACTGGTGGGAGCTGCGAAGGATGGTGGCTCGGTGGTAGTGTCTATAGATGCTCATAACCATTCTTTCTTCAAGCACCTATTCCGTCTGGTGCCGGGGGATATATTGCATCCTCATCAATATGATCTGGAGGAGTACAATGGCTTTCTGACCTCACGGGGATGTACTGTGACTAAAACAGTTCTTATTAAGAAGGAGTTTTTTTTTAGTCATTATGTGGTGGTCGCAAAACTTTCCTAAATTCAGTTACAATTTATGTAGATAATGAAATTTGAACTAAAAAAATATAATAGAAATATTTCCGATCAAGATTTACTCGATGACTTAACTAGGGTTGCGCATCAACTTAACAAGGATAAATTGACCGCTAATGAGTATTCCCAAACAGGAAAATATAGTTCACAAACTTACAAGGATCGCTTTGGTAGTTGGAATAGGGCCCTCGCGAAAGTAGGTATAGAAGCAACCGTTAAATATAACATATCCGACATTGAACTCTTTGAAAACTTAGAAAGAGTATGGATTAAAATTGGGCAGCAAACGAGGAAAAGAGATTTAAAACGTCCATTATCTAAATTTTCAGAAGGTCCATATGTAACCCGATTTGGCACATATATGAACGCACTTAGGGCATTTGTGGAATTTATTAATACCGACGTACCGGAATCTGAAGATAATATTGTTGAGACAAAACCAAAGGAGGAAATCGTTATTAAACACAAAACCAAGAGAAATCCTAGCGAAAGACTTAAGGTGCAAGTACTAATGAGAGATGGGAATAAGTGTAAACTTTGTGGAGTTACAGTCACAGGCGATAGCATCCATTTTGATCATATATTTCCATGGTCTAAAGGAGGAGAAACTATTTTGGAAAATCTTCAAGTACTTTGCGAACATCATAATTTAGCAAAAGGGAATTTGCAATATTAAATACTCGTTTACCAGTTTTCCGCTTCTTTCTCTAAATCTTCCTGGCTTATGTATTGACCCGCATCGATCCGAGCCATTGCATCATCTATCTCCTTATTGTATTGCCCAATAGAAATGCGTTTGCCTTCTTCGATAAGAAACGCCTCTTCCAGATTAGTTTCATTTTTATCATCAATATTCTCAACCATTATCCAAAGCTAATAAATTCACCGTTTTGATTGTGGGATCAAATCTATTTAACCAATCCTCGATTTTCTTTTAATTTCGCTCCCGCAATAAAAAATCATAGCAATGGAATTTCGCAAAGAGAAAGACACGATGGGCGTGGTAGAGGTGCCCGCCAATGTATACTGGGGCGCTCAGACACAGCGGTCTGTGACCAATTTCAAAATAGCTGAGGATATCAATAAGATGCCCAAGGAGATCATACGCGCATTCGCCTATCTCAAGAAAGCTGCAGCACTGACCAATCTCGATGCGGGAATTTTGCCGAAGGCAACCACAGATGTGATCGGACAAGTATGTGATGAGATACTGGCAGGCAAGCTCGATGACCAGTTCCCACTGGT
>JAOQAO010000268.1 GCA_025963485.1 Bacteroidota bacterium
CTGATTGTTAATTTCTTTTATGGTCTTTATTATTTGCATATGGACTGTTCACAATATTAAACAGAGTGTAGCGTTTTGTAAACTTTAAAATAATTATTAGTATCTTTGCACTCTGCAATTTATACAAGTTTATTATTTAACCATAAAATCACCGAGATGGAGAAGAAGAGAATTCTGATTGTGACCCATGAAATGGACCCCTATATCAACCTCACACAAGCCGCCAAAATAGCCAACTCTCTGCCGAAATACCTGCAAGACAATGGAATGGAAATAAGAGTGCTAATGCCGAAATTTGGAAACATCAATGAAAGAAGGCATCGCCTGCACGAAGTAGTAAGACTTTCAGGTATCAATGTGATCATAAATGACGAAGATTATCCATTAGTGATAAAAGTAGCATCCCTCCCGGGTGCCCGCCTTCAGGTTTACTTTTTGGACAATGAAGACTTTTTCAAACGCAAAGCTGTATTCGAAGACGAGAACAACAACTTCTACGAAGACAACTCTGACCGTATGATCTTCTTCTGCAAAGGTGCATTGGAGACTGTCCGCAAATTTGGCTGGGCGCCGGACCTCATCCACTGCTTCGGCTGGATGACCAGCCTCATCCCTATGTTCCTCAAAACGACATACAAGGACGATCCTATTTTTGCAAACAGCAAGGTTATCTATACTTTGTCAAACGATTATTTCAAGAACAAGCTGAAAGCGGATTTCTCTACTCAGCTCCAGATCAGCGATAGCATCACCAAGAAGCATGTTGACTACTTCAAAGAAGGCGACAACAAGAGCCTGAATATCGGTGGTTCTGAGTTCGCTGACGCATTGCTGGTAGAGGATAACCTCGAAGAGGCCATGAGCGCTTATGTCAAAAAGGCTAAGGGCAAAATGGTGCTCAGGCTCAAGAATAATAACGATGAAGAGTCACTGCCACTGGTGAGTGATTTTTACAAGAACATTTTGGCTAATTAATTTAAAGCTCACCCAGGTTTGAATAAGTATCTCGTCCGGTTATGCCACATCGCCTGTGCGGTTCTGTTGGTTTGCCATCTCAACTCGTGCAAGGATCCCGCTATAGCGGACAAGAGTAATACCTTTGGCCTTGACCCCATCGGACTGGCGCACCTCGACTCCTGCCCGGTCATCATCAATACCGTGTCGGAGATGCCTCTCCAGGCGTCGGCAGTCGCTACAGGGGTGCTCGGTTCTATGAATGATCCATCCCTGGGACGGACCTATTGCGGCTTTTATGCGCAGTGCCTGCTCTCCAGCAATGGTGCTTTCTTTGAAAGCGGCACTGTCGTCGACTCTGTGGTTTTGTACTTGCCTTATATCAATGACTCATCTAAATATGGCCCCTGTGCAAGGCCTATTGACGTCATAGTCTATGAGGTCAGCCAGTATATAGATCCTACTGTTATCTATCATCAGAATGATGTTTTCAATGTTTACGGTCAGGCCATAGGCCGGCTCAATAGTTATAGGCCCGATCTGATAGATAGCACGATAGTGAGGCACGTGACCCAGTCACCGCAGATATCCATTAAACTTAGCAACTCCTTTGCGCAGAAGCTCCTCAGTGCGGATTCCAATTCGCTATCGAGTTCTACCAATTTTATCAACTACATGAAAGGTATCTACGTCACTACCAATACCGCTAATGTGGGAGATGGTATAGTGTACCTCAATCTGCAGAGCTCACGAATCAGTATGTATTATCATAATTCGGCATCGGATTCTCTTCAGTTTGATTTCCCTATTACGTCTTATTCGTCTACGGTTAATCATTTTGACCATCAGTATAATGGTACCCCGGTACAGAATGCTATTAACCATCCTTCTGCTACGGGTGATGCTACCAACTATATACAGACCGGCGCGGGGACCAAGCTTAAGATACAGATACCAACTCTTCTGTCCAGTGTGGCCAGCATAGGCAAGCCGATAGCAGTCACCAAGGCGGAGCTGATACTACCTGTACAAACATCGGATACCAATCTTTTCCCTTTACCGGCGACTGTTACTTTCTACAGGCTCATCAATGCCTCGGATACATCGAGCCTTCAGCAGCTCAATGTATACAATAACTCAGGCACAGGCACGTTAAGCACCCGTATTGCCGACGATGGGTCCAGCTATTATTGTTATGTATTCAACCTGACTGAGTTTACCCAGCGGGTGCTAAACGGGTACTACGCTAATTATGGATTCTATGTGGAGTATTCCTTTACGGTGAGGGCGGACAGGGCCATTATTTACAATGATCCTCTCATTGCCGCTAAGAAAAGTAAATTAAAGATCACCTACACTAAATTGCAATAGCATGTGTGGAATAGTAGCTTACATCGGGCCGCGACAGGTTTACCCGATACTAATCAAAGGTTTAAAACGCCTCGAATACAGGGGATATGACAGCGCCGGAGTAGCTTTACTCAACGGTGATATGCGCGTCTATAAGACGAAGGGTAAAGTGTCCGACCTCGAGCGCAAAGCAGAGGGACAGAATACCGATGCCCATCTCGGCATGGGCCACACGCGCTGGGCTACTCACGGCGAACCCAATGACATCAATTCGCACCCGCACCTCTCCCAGGATGGCAATATCGCCATCATACACAATGGCATCATCGAGAACTACGCTACACTGAAAGAGGCGCTCGTAGAGAGGGGCCATGAATTTAAGAGCGATACGGATACAGAGATACTTGTACATCTCATAGAGGAGATACAGAAAAACACAAAGGCAGAACTCGACGAGGCCGTACGCCTCGCGCTATGCGAAGTGGTAGGCGCTTATGCTATCGTCATCATTTCCAAAAACGATCCGACCAAACTCATCGGCGCCCGCAAAGGCAGCCCGCTGGTAGTCGGTATCGGCAATGACGGGGAATATTTCATGGCTTCTGACGCGTCTCCGATAGTAGAATATACCAAAGACGTCACCTATCTCGAAGATGGTGAGATCGCCTTCATCAAGGATGGCCATCTATCTATCAAGACCATCGACAATGTAAAGAAGACCCCGTTTATCCAGACTCTCGAAATGAATCTCGAGGCGATAGAGAAAGGCGGTTACGAGCATTTCATGCTCAAAGAAATACACGAGCAGCCTAAGTCTATCCTTGATTCGCTCAGGGGCAGGTTTGATACGGCGACCGGCAATTTTGCCATGCGCTCACTGAAGGAGTATGAGCACAAGATCAAAAACCTCAAGAGGATCATCATAGTCGGCTGCGGCACTTCATGGCATGCAGGACTGGTCGCTGAGTATTTGTTTGAAGATATCGCGCGCATACCGGTAGAGGTAGAGTATGCATCAGAGTTCCGCTATCGCAATCCTGTGATAGGAGAGGACGACCTGGTCATCGCCGTATCGCAGTCTGGCGAGACAGCAGACACACTCGCCGCCATCGAAATGGCTAAAGAAAAAGGTGCAACTATATTCGGCCTCTGCAATGTGGTCGGATCATCTATACCACGTGCATCACATGCCGGAGCATACACACACGCGGGTCCTGAGATCGGCGTGGCATCCACCAAAGCATTCACTGCACAGGTATCGGTCATGATACTCTGGGCGCTGGCCTTCGCGGATATCAAAGGCAAGAAAAGCAAATCAGAGCTGCGCAACATCATGGCGGAACTGGACGCCATCCCCGCCAAGGTCGAGAAAACACTGCTCTGCGAAGAGCAGATCAAGGAACTCGCCAAGATGTATTGCGACGCGAGCAATTTCCTCTACCTCGGTAGAGGATATGGATTCCCGGTGGCACTCGAGGGTGCGCTGAAGCTGAAAGAAATTTCCTACATCCATGCGGAGGGTTATCCAGCTGCAGAGATGAAGCACGGGCCTATCGCACTGATAGATGAAGAGATGCCGGTCGTCGTCGTCGCTACGCGCAATGCCCACTACGAAAAAATAATCAGCAATATACAGGAGGTCAAAGCCCGCAAAGGCAAGATCATAGCCATCGTCACTGAGGGTGATACCAAGGTGAAGGGCATGGCAGACTACGTGATCGAGATACCAGACGCGCCGGATATCATGGTGCCGCTGCTCGCCACTATACCGCTCCAGCTCCTCTCATACTACATCGCCATCGAGCGCGGCTGCAATGTCGACCAGCCGAGAAACCTGGCGAAGTCGGTGACGGTAGAATAAATAATTACGCCTTTTTGCTTCTTGAAGTTTTCATGAGTTTTTTCTTTAATAACAATTTGCGTTGAGGAGAAGTATGCTGCATAACGTCAATTGCTATTTCGAGATTTTCTAATTTTTTTACATCAAGATCAAAATAATCTAAATCAAAAGTAGGAGATAGATGCTTAGCAAAGTATTTTCCACCTTTTACTTCACAACAAATCAGGTTTGTATCAATAATAAATGGTTTAAGCCGATCATACGACATTAGTATCTCATGATCGGCTCTTGATACCATAGTATATCTTTGTTGAGTGCGCCAAGGGTCATTTTCATACTCAGACCTTCTTCCATAGATTAAAACATAGTAAGGATCAAAAACTAGATTTCTAAGGCTTGCGGGTAAATTGAATTGGCTTAAAAACTTCAATTTATTTTCTGGCATAGACAAAATAGCTCTCCATTCACTTAGTTGATGTCTGGCTTGCGTAAAATCCGAAGTAGGTTTATTGGTTTTAGTAAAATAATTTTTGTCTGGAGCCTCTATCTCGATTAATATAGGACTTAAAACGACACTGTCCCATGCGAACCATAGAAAGTCTGGATTGCGTCGTACAAGACCATTTAGCTCCGGCTGTGTAATAAGTGCTTTGAGATGCGGCCCATGACCTGATTGGCCTATTGGATCGAATTCTCCTCTAGAGCCAGGCAAATAGCAAGGATTTCTTTCGAAAAATCTTTGAAAAGCTTTTTCATTTGCTCCATGATTTAATAGAAGTTCCTCAAACTCATCTTTGATAAGTTTTGAATAAACTTTAGTAGGTAAAGCTTCGGGTGATTCGCCCATCGAAGAAATTTCCATTGCCGTATCTGTATTTCGACTAGCCTCTTTTATTCTATTATGTATTTCACCTTAGTGCAGCAGCGTTACCTTCCCCGACTTGCGTGTTGGCTTCCTGCCCTGGATAGACATCGACACATACCACCAGTACACGCCATCAGCCTGAGGTTCGCCTTTGTATTTGCCATCCCATCCTTTGTCGATGTCGGTGGATTCAAAGACCAGCTCTCCCCAGCGATTGTAAATACGCATACTAAACGGATCGAACTTGCAGAAGTGTAATAAATGGAATGTATCATTCCTGCCATCGCCGTTAGGGCTGAAGGCATCCGGGATAGCGATATGGACAAAGCAAAGGGAGTCGCAGTCTGCCTTGGCCACTATGACATTTTTGGTCACCGGGCAGAAACTATCAGCCACCATCACATGATAAGTGTCGGCCTGGTAGATGATGATCTGCGAACTATAAACCAATGAATCCACATAACCCGTACTCCAGCTGAATGTCACACGTGATCCACTGCTGTCAGCGAGTGCTGCTGTGAGCAGGGTACTATCGGGCTCACCTTCGCACATCGACGGCTGCGAAGCAGCGAGGTCAAAGAGCGGCGACTGCTTGCTGCTGACGTTAAAGCTGTCTATCCCCGATCCACAGCTATTGGTGATCTGCGCCCAGTATAAACCTGTGGCAGATACAGTGATGACAGAGTCTGTCACTCCTGTGGACCATATGGAATGCGAATAGTGCGTATTGAGCTTTAGCCCAAAAGGTGCGCAGATAAATGTATCCATGACGCCCGAGGTGCGCAGCGTATCTTCCACCACGATCCGGTGTGTAGAACTATCTACGCATTGTGCCAGATAGGCATATAAGGTCACTACATAGGTGCCGGGCACATTGGTGACAAATGACGTGTCATTGGTATACCCGTAAGTGACTCCGTTGATCGTCCATTTGTAATGTGTGGCGGCTGCGCTCAGGTTGTGCAGGCTTACGCGCGTATTGCGGCACACTACTGAGTCAATGACGGAAAATTCGCTCTGCGTGATGCAGGTCGATGAGCAGGTATCTACCACGGCCACGGAGTAGCTCCGGCTGATGCCGCAGTTGTCCGATACGACCATGGTATACACTCCGGGGTATACACCGGGGAATGTGTCCGTGTTGGTAGGGACAGTCCGTGTCGGATAGCCGATGATTTGTACCGTATATGGCGCCGTGCCACCGAGTATAGTATAGGGTATATTGGCGGTATTGTGTCCGCAGACCTCCTGCTGCACTGATATGAGGTTTGGAATAGGGTTGACCCGGACAAAGATCAGGAATGTATCCAGCGGGCAGATCGTGTCAAAGGTCGCAGGGAAATTAAAGATGGTCGTATTGGACAGGAAAACCCGCACGACGAAGTAGCCCGTATCTGAAACAATAAAACTCCCGCTGGTATTGCCACCGTAATACTGATTGTCTTTGATTAACGTGAAATACTGCCCCTGGGAAGTATTGCAGCTCGTGATAGCCGGAGTGACAGTGGCAGTGATCTGGGACTGGCCGGTACACTCCACCCTGTATGTAGCTGTGACATCAAAATGATAAGGAGGTAGGACATAAGGTATCGAGCAGCCGCTGTCGGATACGAGGTTGTAGGTGCCCACCGGTACATTGGCAAATAAAAGTGGCGACCCGGTAGGTCTTGGCAATTTCTCAGAATAGGTAGCCCCACCCACGGCGTTGACCAGAGTGAAGGTTTCCACAGACGGCATATAAGGCTGGAAGATCGCATAGGATGGAGTACAGGACGAGTCCATCATAGGGACCGCACACCGCCCGCCAAAGAACGGCAGGTTCACGAAGACCCGCCCGTTTCGGCAGAGGTCATGCGAAGCTATGACCTGATAGGCGCCGGCCGGTACATGGTAAAAGACTGGTCTGTTGGCTGTGGCAGAATCTATAAGCACGTTGCTGCTGTTGAATACATTATAGTGGACCGGAGGCACGAAGATCCGTGGATCGGACATCATCACAAAGTCGCTGCAGGTGAAAATACTATCGCGCACAGCCAGCGAGCCCCAGTAGGTAGTATACCTGGTCGTATAGTCAAAGCCGCATGAGTCCTGTATCCGGATCGTGTACGAGACCCCTGTATCGATATTTGAGAAGACCCTGATAGGAGTGGAATAGAGCGTATCCTTCTGGACAGGTACGCAGTTGAGGCAGGTCAGGATCACCGGATAGCAGTAGTTGATCTGGTTATGCTTGAAGTGCAGCGAACTATCAAACGGGCATACATCCTCAAAGAACAGTGTATCGACATTGGTACATGGCAATACCAGCGTCTCTATGTTGCCGCAGCTGTCCGTGACATTGAATGTATAGGTCTGATTCAGGGGCAGGCCGTTGACAGATACATTGTAGCCGTGAGTCGTCTGGGTGCCTCCAGAGCCGGTGATAGTAAAGGGTCCGAGCGCGTCATGGCCGATCGAGATCAGCGCATCGCCCGTAGCGCAGTTGCTGATCCCATTCAGGATCAGGGGATGGGGATTAATGACCTCCTGGGTGCGTGTACCGCACCGGTCGGTCACAGTGATGGTATCGGGCTTGCAGCTTTTAGGCACGGCGAATATTCCCGTGGAGTTGGTCACAGACTGTCCACCGCTGCTCAGGTGGTAGGTATAGGGTGCGGCGCCACCAGCTGTCAATGTCGTAAAAATGCTATCCAAGGTACCTGATGTTGAGGCGGTTAGGGATATTTGAGGAGCGGGTATATTCACATCTATCTGGGCCGTAGTGAAGATATTGGAGCATGAATCCAGCACCCGCACCCAGTAGTGGCCGGTACATATACAGAAGATATTGGAACTCTGGTAAGCGCCAAATCCGCTGTTGCTGCCCGTGGACGATATAGCATAGCGGAAGGGCGGTTTGCCCCCGGCGACAGTCACCTGCAGGCAATAGGTACTGGTA
>JAOQAO010000008.1 GCA_025963485.1 Bacteroidota bacterium
ATTTCTCAATACATGCAGCTGCCTTTCGGATACATTGCTATCCCGCATATATTCAGGATAGAGGTCTTTAGGTATGGTAGCCTTGGGCAACATGTATGGGCTATTATTAATGTCTGTATAATATACGATCACCTTTTTTTCTTTGGATATTTCGTGCAGCTTGCTCAAAAATATCTTGGAGTCAAAAAGGAACCTATCCGCATACAACACGAAGATAACAAGACACAGAATATTAAATACTACGATAAAACCTTTGGCTGTGGTCAAGATCCATCCTGGTATCGTCACTCCCTTTCCGCGCAATCCCTGATAAGCCAGCACAACCACCAATGGGAAAAAGCTAATGATGGGATACATGAATCGAAGTTCTTTATGCCCAATGAGCGTATGGAAAAGAAGAAAAGGTAGCAGGGCCCATGTATATATGGTACGCGGGTGAGTATAAAAGCATATAACGACAGAGATAATTATCAGTAGACCGATAGGCGGTGTAAGCATCAATGAGATGAACAATGGATAAAAATAAAATGGCTTGCTGCCAAACTCTGTATACTTATGGATAAAAGCTGAATCGAAATATCTCCATGGCACGCAGACCCACTCACCATAAAACCAGTGATCGATAACGGTACCAGCCACAAGCATTAAAATGCCTGCGGATATTACAGCCAAAAGATTGGTTCTTTCTTTTTTCTCAAAAAACAACCAACCAAGTATACCCAGTGATATAAACGCCGTCTGGAACCGTATCAGGAATGCAGTGCTCAGCAATAGGCCAAGTATAGAGAAAAATAATAGTGGCTTTTTCTTTTCACGCATATAGAAAAGTACCGTCACCGAAACGGCAATAAGTATCAGGCATCCCGACCATGTCTCCGATGAAAAATGCACGCCATAAGTATATGGATACCAAAAGAGGAAGCTCGCGGCGATATATACCTTTCTGTATTTTTCACTGATAAATGTCAGGCTGCTGACGCAAAATAGTGTGATGGAGAATAACGAGAGTAAAGCGGACAAAACCCTGAGCAGGTAAAGTTGCGTGTAGTGATCAGTGATATGAAAGGCATTGAATGTTTTCAGCAGCGAGTAGCATATCAGCGGCTGAAAGGCAGGCCGTATCTTCTCGCCAAACTCCCAGGCCATCTGATCGGGTGCCGTGATATGCATCTTGTAGGAGGCAAACTCGACTATCTGGTAATACTCATCGGGATGCAGGTATATAGCACTCTTCCATGCTGCTATCATATACAGTGCCAGTGAGATCGCGATACAGATGAGCAGGGTGCGCCACTGCTCCTTGATAATGCCTTTTACCACGTGGCTAATATATTGTTATTCTGACATGGTAACCATTCTTCTGGTCTATACTAAGCCGTACAGACGTTTCATCCTCACTATTCGTGAAAAAATAATCCTGAGTAGAGATCGACTTATCATAATTAGTGAGCCTCACCTCCTCCCACAGGGCGAGGCAGGGTTTGAACTTTTTATACCATACATCCAGTGCTGTTACCGCATCATTTTTATTCACGGCAGAGTGGATATTAGCTAAATATGATACTTTGCCATCCCGTTTATATATCACCTCTGCATCCGATGTACTCAGCCTCGCAGTAGGTACGAATGGATTTATATAAGCGGAATCTTTGACCTTTCCCACCGGCTCAAATATCTGCTTCATGCTGACGCAGCGGATAATATTATTCAGATTGTCGCACCAGATAGAATCAGCAGCAGTGACCTTTTGCGCTGACACATTTGGCATGAACGCAAAGAAGACAATTGCGCACAAAAAGAGGGCTCTATATCTCATTGAGGTGCAAATCTCAATAAATACTTCAAACTTTGACATTTTATGTGACCATAAGTACTTAAATCTGTCCATTGCTTTTCATTAACTTTGCCTGATGCAGGCAAATCATTTAAACTGGTATACTACTAAGCTACGGGAGTACCTCACACCTGATGAGGTCAGGGCGGTGATGAAAAAGTCCAACTTCAAAGCCATGCTCGAAATAGTTGAAACGTGGGCCTGGATCGCTTTTGCCTTTGCGGTGGCTGGGTTGTTTCCCAATGTGTTTACGATCATCATCGCATTATTTATCCTCGGGGGCAAGCAACTTGCCTGTGCCATCCTGTTGCATGACTGCTCCCATGATTCTATGTTTACCTCCCGCCGGGCCAATCAGATCATAGGCAACTGGCTGGGCGGATATCCCATTCTGCAGAATCTGGATCAGTACCGCCCCTATCACCGCGAGCATCATATGTATACAGGCCTCGACAACGATCCTGACCTGAGCCTCACCAAAGGTTACCCGACCTCAGCTATGAGCATGGTGCGCAAGATACTCCGCGATCTGGTCGGAGCCACTGGCGTCAAGGCCCAGATAGGCGTCATCGCGATGCATCTGGGTATATTGAAATATAATCTCGGGGGGGTAGTAGAGCGTATCAGGGAGAAGAAAAACTGGAAAGAGAGCATCGCCAATGCTTTTAAAAATCTCTGGGGTCCTGTCACTGCCAATCTGATCATGTTTGGGATACTCTTCCTCGCAGGAGCGCCCTGGCTCTATTTGTTATGGATAGGGGCGATGTTCACTACTTACAATTTTTCCCTCCGTGTACGCTCTATAGCTGAGCACAGTGTAGTAGGAGATAGCCGCGATCCGCAGCAGAATACGCGTACGACATACGCTAACTTCATAGAGCGTATCCTATTCGCACCATATCATGTCAACTATCACGCCGAGCATCACCTCTGTATGGGGGCGCCCTCATACAACCTGCCCATGATGCATGATATATTGCTGCGCAAAGGTTTCTTTGAGAATGCCAATCTGGAACCCAACTACTGGGCTATTGTGAAAATGGCAGTGGTGAATAAGGCCGCCGGGGCTTAATTAACCTTTAAGGTAAGGCTAACTGATTTGTCAGAGAATGCCTCCGTCTTTTTGAGCAGGTCGTCGATCTTCGCCTCCCATTTTTTCTGCTCCTCTTTGGCGATAGAGTGCTTGGTCTCGGTATCATACAGCGTTTGCATTTCTTTGCTTTCCGCTGCATTTCCCTTCTGTATGTCAGCTATTTTCTCTTTAAAGTTCTTCATAGAAAAGTGAGCAGATGAAATGTCTTTCTTAAATTTCCTGCACCAGTATTCGGTGATATTGAAGTGATATTGCTCGTGTGACAGCAGGCGGTCGCTTTTCTTGGCGCTGTCTGCCCATGATTTGGTCGGGTCCATCTGGCTGTATGCTTCTACGATCACCTCATCATCACTCATTTTGTAGCTCATATGCATGCCGCTCGATGTCAATGCGCCACGGCGGGAGTTGACCAGCACGGTGTCGCGATAGTCATCCCATGTCAGTTTATTATTGGTATCCCAGAGTTTAAATTTGCCATCTCCGGCTGCAGACAGCAGGGCGAGAGACGAAATAATGAGAAGAGCAGAGAAAAGTGCTTTGGAGGTATTGGTCATGATCTGAATAGTTAGATACCAGCGAATATAGAAATAAGCCGCTTTTATTTAAACCTTGCTTTTTGTTTGTCCCCTGTTTTGCTCGTTTGCCAAACAACTTATACTATTGCACTAAAATTAAATATACCATGTTTCCACGCACACTCTATACAGACGAGCATTTGATGTTTGCCAGCACCGTCAGGGACTTTGTCAAAAAAGAGATCGAGCCCAATCACATGAAATGGGAAAAAGCCCAAATGGTTAGCCGCGAGAGCTGGGCTCAACTGGGTGAGGCGGGCTTTCTCTGTATGCAGGTAGACGAGCAGTATGGTGGCCTTGGTATCAAAGACTTCCGCTACAATGCGATAGTATTGGGAGAGATGGCTAAGCTTGGCCTGGCCTCCGAAGCAGTGGGCTATTCACTGCACTCGGATATCGTCTGTCCTTATCTGGAGGAATATGGCACTGAAGAGTTGAAGAAAAAATGGCTGCCTAAAATGGTATCCGGCGAAGCTATATCAGCGGTCGCTATGACCGAGCCGGCCGCAGGCAGTGACCTGCAGGGCATGAAGACCACAGCAGTGGACAAAGGCGACCACTACCTGGTCAATGGCTCTAAAACATTTATCACAAACGGATACCTCAGCGATATATGTGTAGTAGCGGTCAAAACCGACCCGACGTTGGGTGCAAAAGGAATTTCCCTGTTGCTCCTGGAGTCAACTATGAGAGGCTATTCCAAAGGCAAGCCGCTGGAAAAAGCCGGCCTCCATGCCCAGGACACCTGTGAGCTTTTCTTTGAAAATGTGGAGGTACCAAAAGAAAACCTGCTGGGCAAAGTGGGAGAGGGCTTCAAATACCTGATGACAAAACTCATACAGGAGCGCCTTGTGGTGGGCCTCGGAGCGATAGCGGGAGCGGAGGGTTGCCTCGCGACGACCGTGCAGTATACCAAGGACCGTCAGGCATTTGGTAAGTCTATAAACGAATTTCAAAATACACGATTCAAACTGGCTGAGATGGCTACGGAAGTGGGTATCGGAAGGATATTTGCCGACCGCTGCGTGGAGCTGCACAATGAAGGTAAACTGGATGCGGCTATGGCCTCATCATGCAAATACTGGCTCTCCGATCTCCAGAGCAAAGTTGCCGATGAATGTGTGCAACTGCACGGAGGATATGGGTACATCCTGGAATATGCAGTGGCACGTGCATGGACCGACGCCCGTGTGCAGCGCATCTATGCCGGTACCAATGAGATCATGAAAGAACTCATAGCCCGTAGTGTCCTCAAATAAAACATTCCGTGAAAAAGACCATCGTACTTGTAGGTATCATCCTTATTTTCCTTGCGGGCTATTTCTATTTCAATAAGCCTCAGCCCATGACCTGCAAGGGTGTGCAAGATCTGCATGTGGTGAAAATATTGGACGATGTGTTGGAACTGCAGGGTAACCTGGTCTTTCACAATCCGAATAGTATGCGGGCCCGCCTGGGTAAAATCGATATCGATGTCTATGTCAATAAAAATGTAGCCGGCAAGATACATGACGAGTTTAAAACGGCTGTCAAAGGCAATGAGGATTTCCTGTTCTCCTTTCAGGTGAGATTTCCGAGAGACTTTGTGATGAAAGACAGTGTGACACTGCATGATCTTCCCATTTCAGTCACCGGCACTGCCGGTTCTGATGTGCTCTTTGCTGATTATACTTTCCCTGTCAGCTGGTCCGGAAACGTAAAAAATGAGTTTTGATATGAAAGCGGGTAAGCTCTTTTTCTGCGCTGTATTGCTGATATGCGCATTGTCTTCCTGCAAGGTCTACCCGCCAGTGTATAAGCGGATCGAAAACTTCGGGGCACACACCATTAATCGCGATGGGGTTCAACTCAGCGGCGACCTGGTTTTCTACAATCCGAACAAGTTTAAATTTCATGTCAACGAGATACTGATGAATGTAGCTGTCGATGGCAAGCATGTGGCCACTGCCGGACATCTCACGGAGGTCACAGTCAATAGGGCCAGTGAATTTACCATACCCCTGGACCTGGTCATCAAACCCGACATGACATTCAATGAAATACTCAAGAGCGTGATAAATATCTTCAGGACCAGGCAGGTCGACCTCACTATCTCCGGCACTGTGGTGGTCAAAGCACTCGGGGTCAAGATCCCGATCACGGTCAAGGACAATCAGAAGATCGATATCTCGAAGCTGAAGTAAAATGGTGTTTTATACCATCGCCCTGATATCCTCAACGAAAGCAAGCTGATAATAGTCAGCATCTTCTCTCTGCTTAAATCTACCCGCCTCTCATTGAATTGTTAACGCCCGATGCGATATTAGTGCGTACTTTTGCATTAGTAATAATAAAAGTGGTGTTATGTTTCATATAGGTGCAGCGAAAACGGATATTACAGCGTTCAAAAAGGGTGTAGGAATGCTCGGTTACGGGCTTTATTTCAATACAATGGAGGCGGTGGAGACACCACTTTATGCCAGGGCTTTTGTCATGAAAGACCCTGATACAGGGTCCAAAGTATGCCTGATCAACTGTGAACTGGGATTTATAACCATCGCGCTCAAAAAAGGCCTCATCAAGGAACTCAAATCCCGGGATCCCCTGTGCGGATATGATGATGATAATCTCATGCTGACTGCCCAGCACACGCATAGCGGCCCCAGCGGATACTCCTACTACGGTTTTTACAATATCAGCACACCCGGCTTTGTGATGGAGATATACCAGAAGTTGGTACGCAGCATAGCTGACGCGGTAGTGGAGGCGGAGAAAAACGTCCGTCCGGGTCATATCACAGCTTCTGCCGGTACCTTTGAGCCGGATAAGGAGGTGGCTTTCAATAGGTCATTGAATCAATACAATCAGAATCCGGAGGTCAGAGAAAAAGCAACACGCGAAACGGCCCACCTCGCGGTCAATCGCGAAATGCTCCTGCTGAAATTCACTGCCGAGACAGGAGAGGACATAGGCGAGATCAACTGGTTCGGTGTCCATACCACTAGCATCTCTAATGATAACAACAAAGTCTGCTCGGACAATAAGGGATACGCTGCTAAATTTACTGAAGACTATTTTGCGAAAAAAGGCAACAAGAATTTCGTCGCTGCATTTGCACAAGGCACTTGTGGCGATATCACGCCTAAATTTACTTACAACCCGAAGCACAAATTTCAGCGTGGCTACTGGGAGGGCAAATACAAGGATGACTTTGAAAGCGCCCGGTATAATGGTAAGCTCCAATCTGATAAAGCTGTCGAGATATTTGAAAATGCAGAGAAGAAAGGCTTTGAGGTCACAGGAGGGATCGATTATGATACTTTATTTGTCAACTTCGGTAATGTAACCTGCGATCCGCAGTTTGCCAACGGCCAACTCGACGCCCAGACAGGGCCTGCTTCTCAGGGAGTGGCATTCTTTGGCGGGGCTATCATGGATGGCCCGGGAGCGCATCCGATATTGATGAGTTTCTTCAGGGGGGTGACCCGCCTGGTCAAAGTATACGAACTGATCCTCAGCAAATTTAAGAATGAGAAATTCAGGGCCGCTGTAGCCCGCAAATACAAGACCCAGGGCAAAAAGGACGTCATGATCGAAACTCACGCACGCCGTGTGATGGGTACCAAGCATATCGACCGCATTATCATGCCGGCCTGGTCGGACCCGAGTGTAGCATCTATCAAGAACTTTTTCGTGAAAATGGGATACAAGGACAAACCATGGACACCTAAGATATTGCCGTTGCAAATCTTTACGATAGGCAATGTGGCGCTCGCTGCATTCCCGTTTGAGATCACTACCATAGCTGCGAAGCGCCTGCGCAAATCACTGGAAGAAACTTTGAGCGAAAAGGGCATCAGGCAAGTCATACTCGTTCCATATGCCAATGGCTACTCTGGTTATGTCACTACCTACGAGGAATACCAGGTGCAGATGTATGAAGGTGGGCACACCGTTTTCGGCGAGTGGACGCTCGCTGCGCTTCAGTCTAAATTTGACCAGTTGGCCAAGGCTATGCTCAAGCCCAAGGAGGGACGTGTGATCAAGCATGACGATATGCCGCCAGATTTCACAGAGGATGACCTCAATCAGTATCCGTTCTACAAGCGCAACTGGTATATCCGTCAGGAAAAGCGCGAGCTGAAAAGGCAAACCCGCCATCCTGAGAGGACTGCGGCTATTGTCACTGCGGTGCAATAACTTCAAAACATTTTAAGGCTGCAAATGAGTCGCTAAAGCGTCGGGCAGATAATTTTGATATTTTCGTAGCATGGCATTCAAAAGAAAAATGAGTGAGATATCAGAAAGTCTCAATCACGTGCGTCCTGCGCGGATGAATGTGATGATGCACATTATCTTCTGGATACTCTATTTCGCATTCCTGACCTTCATCGCTACCCAGTCACTGCCCCTGCAGTATGCCCTCCAGCGGAATCTGCTCATCGTGATCTTCAACTCGCTTGTTTTTTATATCAATTTCCTCTGGATCATGCCGGAGTATTTTGAGCGTGGCGACCTGAGGTCTTATGCATTTGCCATGATCGGTATGATGCTGCTGGCTACACCGCTTCAGTATATCATTGAGGTCACATTTTTTTCCGTACCCGACAGTATCAAGCTATACACCTACAATGTGCGCTATGTGGTACTCATCGCTATATCCTGTTTCATATTTCTTATGCTAAGTACCTTGCTGAGGATGTCTATGTCCCGGTATAGGTTTGAGCGGGAGCTGCTGGAGCTGAAGGCTATCAAATTTGAAGCGGAGCTGAAATTCCTGCGCGAGCAGATCAATCCGCATTTCCTTTTCAATAGTATCAACAACATCTATGCGCTGGCCCTGGAGAACTCTCCCAAGACCCCGGAGATGATCCTCAAGCTATCGGAACTCCTCAGGTATATGCTCTATGATTGCAATCACCCTTTCGTGGCATTGGAGAGTGAGGTGAAGTGTATCGCCTCGATCATCGAGCTATTCCAGCTCAAATACCCTGATCCGGTAGATGTCCGGTTTGAGGTGAAGGGAGAACTAAAGGACAAAATGATCGTGCCCAATCTTTTCACCCCGCTGGTGGAGAATGCTTTCAAGCACGGCGACTTTGGTGCCAACAAAAAGGCATTCCTCGACATCACCTGCGTAGCGAGAAACTCCTATATCTATTTCAGTGTGAAGAATAGTAAATCTCCCATCCTGGAACCGCTCAAAGGCCCCGGAGGTATAGGCATAGAAAACCTGAAAAGGCGCTTCCAGATCAACTATGAGCCATCCGGGCAGATCAAATTTGAGGACGAAAAAAATATCTTTTCGGCGGCTATGAAAATCCCATTACCACGATAAACTTTACCTATATTCATAAATTCAATATCCACTAAATATTAGCCGTTATGATCAGAACACTCCTCGTCGATGATGAGTATCCTTCGCTCAAAATTCTGGAGAACTTCACCCTCAAACTATCCGAATGCGAAGTCGTAGCAAAGTGTAGCAATGCCGCAGAAGCTATAGCAGTATTGGAGAAAGAGAAGGTAGACCTGCTATTCCTCGATATACAGATGCCGGGCATGACAGGGATCGAAATGCTGAAAAAACTGCCGGTCAAACCAGTGACGATCATCACCACCGCCAATCATGATATGGCACTCGACGCATTCAATCTCGATGTAGTAGACTATCTGGTCAAGCCATTCTCCTTTGAGCGATTCAATCACGCCATGGAGCGCGCCAAGGCCTATCTCAAATACAAGCATCAGGACTCCACATCGATGACCGAGAAGCCAGACTATATCATGGTCAAATCCGACTATAAGATCGTCAAGATATTTTTCAAAGAGATCAAATACATCGAAGGCCTGGGAGAATACGTGAAGATCATACTGGACAAAGGCAACTTCGTAGTCACGCTCGAAGCGTTGAAAAATCTCGAAAAAATGCTGCCGCAGGAGCAGTTCATAAGGATACACAAATCATACATATTGAATACAGCGCTGATCCGGGCAGTGAGTGGTAACATGGTATCCCTCAATGATGGATCAGCCCTGCCCATCGGAAAAGTGTACAAGGACGAGGTCAGGCAGAAACTTAAATTATAATAGAAAAAAATTATATTTGCACCCCTAAACAGAACGGTAAATGGCTGTTATATTAGTAATTAATAAAATAACTAAGTTCGCGCAAAATTTAATGGAAATGGCAAAGAGCAAAAAAACAACCAACAAAAAAGCAGCTAAACCTGCAGCTAAAAAGGTATCTAAACCAGCCCCTAAAGCAAAAGCTAAGGTAGCCGCAAAACCTGCAGCTAAGAAAACTGCAAAGCCAGCGTCAAAGGCAAAGCCAGTAGCGAAGAAAGCAGCCAAACCTGCTCCTAAGAAGGTCGTGAAGAAAGCTGCACCTGCTAAGAAAGCAGCCAAACCTGCTCCAAAGAAAGTTGTGAAAAAGGCCGCCAAGCCAGCGCCAAAGAAGGTAGCACCTAAAAAGGCTGCAAAACCTGCTCCTAAGAAAGTAGTAAAGAAAGCAGCTCCCGCTAAAAAAGTAGTGACACCGGCACCAAAGAAGGTAGTAGCTAAACCGGCACCTGCTAAAAAAGAAGCGCCAAAACCGGTAGCTAAAGCTGCCGCAAAGCCTGTAGCAGCGCCAGCTAAGAAAGCAGAGGCACCAGTGGCTGCCCCCGTCAAACCAGCTGTGGGGATAAAAAGTGGGCCGGTAAAGAAACATAGCGGCAAGAAATCAAGTAAACCAGTAGAAACATATGATGGCAAAAGGGTCGTAAGGTCAGAATTGCCAGCCAAAGCATTAATCACATTACAAAAGCCGGAGGAAGAGACTAGAATGGAGCACACGCATTATGAATTTCCGACCTTGAGATATAGCGACGCGGAATTAAAAGAATTCAAAGAGATCATCGACAAAAAGCTCGCCGCAGGACGCGAGGAGCTGAAAAACCTGAAAGACTCTCTCGAGAGCCATACAGAAAGCCAGGTAGGAAACAAGTCATGGAATATGGAGGAAGGTTCTGATACATCTGAGATGGAATATCTCATGAATCAGATCGCCCGCCTCAATAAATTTATCCGTGACCTGGAGATGGCCCTGGTCAGGATCGAAAACAAAACATACGGTATCTGCCGCGCTACGGGCAAGCTGATCGACAAGAACAGGCTGCGCGTCGTGCCACATGCTACACTCAGCATGGAGGCCAAGATGAGCCGCAAGACAGATGACATCACCAACACCAGCCAGGCTCCGGCAGCTCACATGGGCTCAGAAGGAGAAGGTTTCGGTGGAGAGGAGTAAATCTTAATCTGCATCATATTATAGTAAAGCTGCTCCCACAAGGGCGGCTTTAACTGTTTTCCAGAAAAATGTTAAAGCTGGATCTATGAATTCAGTTTTTTAAACTGTGGACTCAATTTTGCGTCATACCTGCAAACATCCATCTTTACAGTTATGAAAAAGCTTATTTCATTTTTGATCCTGACGGTCGTTATGCTGGCCTTTGCTCAGGACGCAGGCGCCCACGGTTGGGGCCATCACTATCACTCGCGGGGCTATTGCGCTCCTGTGCCATACTATCGCCCTTACTATGCTCCACCCGTTTACCGTGATATATGGGTACATCCGCATTGGAGGCACACTCCTTATGGGAGGGAGTGGGTATCCGGTCACTGGGTGAGGGAGCGGGTGTACTAGTACAGGTGATGAGCGCAAATACAGAGTGATGAAGTGACGAGGTGACGAAGTGATAATACAAGGCACAAAGTGACGAGGTGAAGAAGTGATAATACAAATTAGTTGCAACATCGAATCACCATAAATGGGTATTTATGACCTAATTTGAAGCCATTGCATCATGCGGTGGCTTTTTAGTTTCAGCCAAAGCATTGACAAATAACATTTATTGAGTTATTTTTGCAAAACCTAAAACACCGATAATGAATAAGCTGTACTATTCTTTAGTAATTGCTTTGTTGATGCTATCCCTCTGCGCCAATGCGCAAACGAGAAATGTCGGCATCGGCACTCCCGCTCCGGATCAGAGCGCTATCCTCGATCTGTCCACGACGGATATGGGATTCCTGGCACCGAGGATGGATTCTACCCACAGGCATCTTATTGTTTCTCCTGCCCGGGGTTTATTAGTTTATGACCTTTCTTACGGATGCTATTTCTATTATAACGGAAGCTTATGGGTGTCCATGTGCGGCGGATCTGGTGTGGCTGGTGTGACCGGCTCTACAGGCGCGACCGGCGCAGCAGGTCCTATAGGGATAAACGGAATTACCGGAGCGCAGGGACCTACGGGAGCTAACGGCTTTCAGGGAGCCACCGGTCCGGCAGGCGCGACGGGGCCTCCCGGCACAGCAGGTACTAACGGCACAAGCGGAACAAATGGCGCTACCGGTCCTCCGGGAAATACCGGTACAAATGGTGCGACCGGCCCGACGGGCACCGCTGGAACCAATGGCACAAACGGAGTGAACGGTGCAACCGGCCCGCAAGGCAATGCCGGAGCTGATGGACCCACAGGTCCCCCGGGTACCAATGGTATAAACGGCGCAACTGGTCCCACCGGAGCAAATGGCGTAGGAGTATCCACTATCACAGATAATCACGATGGCACTGCCACGATCACATTGACGAATGGTACATCTACAGTGATCTCATTACCTGTAGGAGCCACCGGGGCTACAGGCCCTCAGGGCACTACCGGACCTGTCGGAACCAATGGTACAAATGGATCAACCGGGCCGACAGGCGCATCCGGAGTAAACGGTGTAGGGGTAGCATCAGTCACGGACAATCATGATGGCACAGCCACCGTCACTCTGACCAATGGGACAATAACAGTGATAGTGCTGCCTGCAGGACCAACAGGTAGCAGTGGCGCGACAGGCCTGCAGGGAAACACAGGTGCGGCAGGTACCAATGGCACAAACGGTACAAATGGCGCGACAGGTCCTACGGGAGCTTCTGGCTCCAATGGTGTTGGGGTAGCATCCATTACAGACAATCATGATGGAACAGCAACGGTCACTTTGACCAATGGCACTTCGACAATTATCACATTGCCGGCAGGACCTACGGGCAGCACAGGCGCTGCCGGTACAAATGGTACGAATGGCCTGACAGGTCCTACAGGAGCAGCAGGTACTAATGGCATCAATGGCATCAATGGCACGAATGGAACAAATGGTGCTACTGGCCTTCAGGGCCTCACAGGTCCTACAGGTGCTGTGGGTACAGCCGGTATTAACGGAACAAATGGAATAAACGGATCAACGGGGACTACCGGAGCAACCGGTACTACAGGTGTCGGTGTGGCGTCTATCACAGATAATCACGATGGCACAGCTACTATAGTACTGACCAATGGTGTATCTACTACTATAGCACTGCCAGCAGGGCCTACGGGTAGTACCGGTGCAGCGGGTACCAATGGCCTTAATGGCGCTACCGGTGCAGCAGGTACTAATGGAACTAACGGAACAAATGGTGCTACAGGTCCGACCGGCGCCACAGGTTCGGCGGGCACAAATGGAACCAACGGCCTCAATGGTGCTACTGGTCCAGCTGGTGCTGCAGGCACCAATGGAACTAATGGAACAAACGGCACCAATGGCGCTACCGGTGCGACCGGTCCTATTGGCGCGACAGGTACAGCTGGTACAAATGGAACCAACGGAATAGACGGAACTAATGGCACTAATGGTGCTCCCGGTGTAGCAGGACCTACTGGTCCCACAGGAGCGGCAGGAACAAATGGTGCTGCTGGAGTAGCAGGCCCAACCGGCCCCACCGGTGCAGCCGGTGTCAACGGTACAAATGGTGCAGCTGGCACTGCGGGGCCAACAGGTCCGACCGGCGCAGCGGGAGCCGCCGGAGCGGCTGGTGTAGCAGGTCCGACAGGAGTGGCTGGTACTAACGGCCTTAATGGCGCTACGGGTGCAACAGGTGCTAACGGCACCAATGGTGCAGCCGGATCTGTAGGCCCTACAGGACCGACCGGGATCACTGGCACTAACGGACTGAATGGTGCAACAGGGCCAACAGGCGCAGTAGGTGCCAATGGGGCTAATGGGCTGAACGGAGCTACCGGCACAGCAGGTGCCGCAGGTGCTACTGGTCCGACAGGCCCGGGGACGATATGCGCGGCAGCAGCTACTAACTATGTGACTAAATTTACCAGTGCTACGAGCATGTGCAATACGATCATGTATGACAATGGCTCAGCCGTAGGCGTGGGAAATATAAATCCCGGATTCATATTTGATATATCGGGCAGGTCGCGCCTCAGGAGTGGTGGTGGTACTGCGGGTATGTGGTATATGAATGCGGCGAACACTTCTAACATAGGCTTCATAGGTGTATATGACGACACCAGGATCGGATTATATGGCTCTGGCTATGGATGGGGAGAGGTAATGAATATTTCAAACGGCTATGTCGGTATAGGCATTGTGAATCCTTCTGTGAGGCTACATGTCCAGGAGTCCGGAGCTAATCTCACCGGTATATGGGGAGACAATACCTATAGTGGTGCTGGTACTACCAACTATGGTGTGCGCGGGTCATGCGATGCCACAGGTGTGGGATCTGCCGGTGTATGGGGCTATTCGAGCAATTCAAGTACAAACGAGATCGGGGTGATGGGCAGTTACCAGCTGTGGGGTGCGGCACTATTTGGCAAGGCTTGGGCCGGGTCATCATCACCCGGTAATACACTGGACTATGGCGTCTTTGGTACTGTCAACTATACCAGCGGACATGGCGGCTATTTTGAAAACCTGTCAAGCGCAGGAGGATATGGGGTAGAAGGACTTGCCCCGACCCCTAGTTTCGCGATGTATAGCACGGGTGATTTCGCTGTATCGGGGGCTAAATCTGCCTCGGTACCTACTTCAAAGGGTAACCAATTGCTCTATTGTACAGAAAGTCCTGAGAGTTGGTTTGAAGATATCGGCACATCAAAATTGAATAATGGCGAAGTGACTGTGACGCTTGATCCGCTCTTTCTGGAGACAGTGGTCATCGATGACGCACATCCGATGGTGGTTTTCATCCAGGAAAATGGAGAGAGCAAAGGACTCTATGTAGAGCCGGGAAAGACAAGCTTCAAAGTAAAGGAGAAGAATAGTGGCACCTCAGGTATTTCTTTCAGCTATCACGTCATGGCGCATAGGGTACACTACCAGCAGGCGCGTTTTGGGTTCGATCCTAAGTTTGGTGACACAGATACCAGGCCGCAGTTCAAAGATGCATTCGTGAGGCCGATAGAGCCTGCTGAGTACTACAAACTCGTAGGCCCGGAGATAGAGAAACAAAAAGCAGAAAAAGCTAAGAAACTGAACGAAAAGAAGAAATAAGCCTGAAGGCGGAAAACAGAAACGGCGCTCTATATCATATAGAGCGCCGTTTTTTATTGGAACTTGCGGGCCGGAGAGGTTATGAAATCTTAATACTTCACCACACCAATGCGAATATCTGTCTGCATTAGTATATTTGCCCCACCAAAATTTTTAGATGAGATGGAAAAACTGATAGAAAGCTTCCCTCAGCATATGCTGGAAGCCGTCGCCCTGACAGAAAAGATACACCTCCATAAAAGAGATACTTCTATAAATAATGTGCTGATATGCGGCCTGGGAGGCTCAGGTATAGGTGGCAACCTCGTAGCTGACCTGACAGCACCCCAGATCAGGGTGCCGATAGTCGTCAATAAAGGGTATGAACTCCCGGCCTTTGCCGATGCACATACGCTGCTGATCCTCTGCTCATATTCCGGCAATACCGAAGAAACAATCACATGTGCTATTGAAGCAATAGCCCGCGGCCTCAAGCCCGTGTGCATCTCATCTGGCGGCAAACTAAAAGAGATAGCCGCAGAGAAAGGATTTGATTTCATTAGTGTCCCTGGAGGCTTTCCACCGCGTACCACACTGGGTTTTGGCAGCACTATTTTGTTTTATGTGCTTGACCATTTTGGGTTGATCGATTTTTCAGTAGAGGAGGAGATCACCTCGCTTTCTGAGTTTCTGACAGCGGAGCAGGCAGGTATCAGGGCTGATAGCCTCGTCCTGGCCAAAAAGATCAAAGACAAAACCGTGATAGCCTATGTAGAGGACCGCATCCAGAGTGTAGCCCTGCGCCTCAAACAGCAGATCAATGAGAACTCCAAGTCCAACTGCTGGCTCAATGTGATCCCTGAGCTCAACCACAATGAACTGGTGGGCTGGAAGTTTAAGAATGATACGCTGGCAGCGCTATTCCTCCGTACCGACTTCGAGAACAAGCGCAATGTCCTCCGTTTTGACTTTATCAAGGCCACCGTGGCAGATAATGTCAGCACTGTACACGAAGTGCGGGCAAAAGGTGCTACCTTGGCGGAGCAGTATTTTTACCTGGTGCACTTCGGTGACTGGCTCTCATATTATATGGCCCTGGAGCATGGGGTAGACCCGGTAGAGGTCCATGTGATAGACAAATTAAAGGCGCACCTGAGCGCAGTAGCATAGATTAAGGTCGCAACCAGCTAACCCTCAAAGGGTTCAAACCCTTTGAGGGTTGTACAAAGAATAGTAATAAGATGGCAGAAGATGATGATATAGTCCTGGATAAGGAAGGAGAGGAGCAGCCCGAGGAGATGGTCGAGCAGTTCAGGTTTACTGTAGACAAAGGTCAGGAGTCGTTCCGTATAGACAAGTTTCTCGCCGCCCGGATAGGAGGTGATGTATCCCGTACGCGTATCCAGAACGCAGCCGAGGCGGGCAGCATCCTGGTCAACGGCAAGCCCATCAAGTCCAACTACAAGATCCGCCCCGATGATCATATCCAGATCATCCTGCCCAAAAGCATTGATCCGTATGAGCTCCTTCCCGAGAATATACCCCTGGACATCGTCTATGAAGATGACCAGTTAATGGTCATCAATAAACCTCCCGGGCTTGTATGCCATCCGGGATTAGGTAATCATAATGGTACGCTTATTAATGCCCTTCTATATCACTTTGCTGGCCTGCCTAAAGGTAAACAGGAGTTTCGGCCTGGTCTGGTGCATCGGATCGACAAGGATACCAGTGGACTCATGGTCATCGCCAAAACAGATTACGCTCTGGTACATTTGGGTAAGCAATTCTTTGACAGGACTATACAACGATTATACAAGGCTTTGGCATGGGGCAATATAGAGGCTGATTCTGGTACTATAGAAGGTAACATCGGTCGTCACTCACGCGACAGGCTCCAGTTTGAAGTCTTCCCGGAGGGTGATTTTGGTAAACATGCGGTTACGCATTTTGAGGTGATAGAGCGTTTCAACTACGTAACATTGGTTCAATGCAAGCTCGAAACAGGCCGCACCCACCAGATACGGGTTCATATGAAGTATATAGGCCATACCCTATTTAATGATCGTCGCTATGGTGGCGATGCTATCCTAAAGGGAACCATCTATTCCAAATACAAGCAATTTATCCATAACTGCTTTGAGATACTGCCCCGCCAGGCACTCCATGCAGCGACCCTCGGTTTTGTCCATCCCACCACCGGAGAGAACATGTTTTTCGAGCAACCACTACCAGCAGACTTCGCCGGAGTGCTGGACAAATGGAGGCGCTACTGGCAAACCATGGAGCAGAAGATGGACATGGAGGACTAGGAAATAAGTTATTCAATTTAGATTTATTGTAAAGTACATAAATATTTGATTGTGTTTGTTTTATTGTTATTGTATTAATGTAAAAATGATAGCAGTATGGGAACTAAAAATCCAAGGGCAGATACTTACATTTATGAAGCGGCTCCATTTGCCCAACCGATCCTGGATCACCTCAGGGCATTGGTTCATCAGACCTGTCCGGAGACTACCGAAGCGATCAAGTGGGGGCATCTCTTCTTCGAATATGCCGGAGGCAACCTGTGTATGCTGGCAGCCTTTAAACATCATTGTGCATTTGGCTTCTGGCTGGAGAGCAAGATGGATGACCCGGATAATATCCTAAAGCGGGGTAAGGTCAAGAATGGAGAAAGTCCACTGGCGGGGATAACCAGCCTCAAAGACCTGCCATCCAACAAAATACTGAAACAGTACATCCAGAAGGCGATGAGCCTTCTGGAGAGCGGCGTCAAACTGAGCCGACCTAAGCCCGCTACCAGGACTGCTACTGCCGCTGCCACAAAACTGCCACCTGACCTGACAGCTGCGCTCAAGGCCAACAAAAAGGCCGGAGAGTTCTTTTCAAGTTTCAGCCCCAGCGCTAAGAAAGAGTACATAGAATGGCTGACCGAAGCCAAAACAGAGGCTACCCGCGATAAGCGGCTGGCAACTGCCATAGAGTGGATAGCTGAAGGCAAGACCCGCCACTGGAAATACAAATAACGGGCAATATTCTTTTCTCCATTTGCGTTTAATATATCAAAAACACACATGAAACAAGGACTACTCCTTTTAATCAGTTTTCTTTTCCTGACCGGCGCGGTTAGCGCTCAGAGCTCCTTCGGCGAGAGTATGAAGGCCTTTGTGATCATTCCCAAAGGCACTTTGGATGGAAAGGAAGTGAAGCAATTCTACATGTCAGCTACTGAGGTGACCAATAAGCAGTACCGGGAGTTCATCCAGGCGCTCAGACTATCCGGCGATACCGCCAAGCTCAGGATCGCCATGGTGGATACCGCACAATGGCTGAAGGACCCTTATGATAAGCCATACGCAGATTATTACTTTCAGCACAAGGCTTATGACAATTACCCGGTGGTAAATGTCACCCGGAGAGGTGCGCTGCTATACTGTGAGTGGCTGACAGAGAAGTTTAGAAAGGGAGGCAAGACCCAGATGCATGTCACCCTGCCCGATGAAACCCAATGGGAGTATGCGGCTAAAGGAGGTGACCCCAAAGCGAACTACCCCTGGGAGGGCAACTCCCTGAAGTGCGAGAAGAAGGGCAAATGGTATGGAACTTATATGTGTAATTATTTTAGAGGACTGGATAAGGACCACCCTCCGGTAGACACGACTAAGTTCAATCCCAATGCAGACATCACTGCACCGGCAGAATCATATATGCCCAATGGCTACAAGCTCTGGGGTATGTGTGGCAATGTAGCAGAGATGCTGACAGATAAGAACTATACCAAAGGAGGCGGCTGGTACTCCCCGGCTGCTAAGGTAAATATAGCTGAACATGAGAACAATGATCCGAATACCGGGTCTAAGTGGGTAGGTTTCAGGCCAGTAATTTGGTAGTCGAATGGTTTTGTTGTACGTCTTTAGGCTCAATTTTAGCATTCTATCGGTTCTAAATCGGATAATATGAGTCGCGGATTTGTCAGAGAATATGAAGATCAATGGTTACATGAGATACCTCCGACCATGGCAGCGCTTATCCAGTACCTGACCCGTGAGAATAACGGGATACGAGTCTACGAGCGGAAAACAGTAACCGATCCAGCCACTGGCAGAGAGATACATGAGATGAGCAATAGCCTTTCCTATGCTGTGGATGACCAGAATAGGTGGTGCATGCTCGAATAATAATATCCCATTTAGTAGATAACTAAATATTTTTTTTGAATCCGATCGGTTACGCGTTTTCTAACCCCCACTGCGCCATGGCCTGAAGTACTGGCGTGAGCTCCTGACCGGTAGGGGACAGGCTATACTCCACATGGGGCGGGACCACTTCATACACCTTGCGCATCACTAGTTTGTCTTCTTCCAGTTCACGGAGCTGCTGGATCAGCATT
>JAOQAO010000025.1 GCA_025963485.1 Bacteroidota bacterium
GTCAATGCTGAGATATGGTACAACCGTAAAATAAAAAAAGACCAGGTCAGCCTGCAAAAGTCTGAAGTAGCTATCTACAAGCGCGAACTGGTCAAGGAAATAAAAGTGTCGTATCTCAACTATCTCAAAGCCACTGCGGCCGTCAGCATATATGAGAGCGCACTGACTACCGTCAATGAAAGCGAAAGAGTAAATCAAAAACTCGTCGACAATGGCAAGGAGGTGATCTTCGCGCTGTCCCGCGCAAAAAGCGAAGTGAGCAAGATCAAGGCCCAACTCAATGATGCGAAGAACACACAAAAGAATGCAGCAGCTTATTTCAATTTCCTGCTCAATAAGCCTCTCGACAGCGAAATAAAAGTAGACGAATCATTGCTGAAAAATATGGTGATGCTGCCCGGTGACCCCACACCCAACTCATCCAAACGCGAAGAACTTGCCAAACTTTTTACGGCAAAACAGATCACCGGCAATGCACTTAACCTAAGCAAATCATCATGGATACCAAAGCTCGGTGCGCAGGTAGACCTCGGGTCACAGGCATCAGATTTTCATGTCGATAGCCACACAGGATATTACCTGCTCGGCATCTCCTTCGACTGGTCTATATTCAATGGCCTGCGCGATGTCAACAAAATGAAACAAGCCAAGATCGATGTAGAAGCGCTCGAATCCCAGACCAAATACGTCGAGATGCAGCTGAAGCTATCTGCTGCCACAGCAGCCAACTCCTATACCTCATCGGTAGAGCAATATAAAAATGCTATTACCGAAGAAACTACTTCAGCACAGTATTTCAATCTGATGAACAAAAGGTATAAAGAAGGACAGGCGCTCTACATAGAATATCTCGATGCACGCAATGAAAATACACTGGCCAGCCTGCGCAAAGCCATTACCTACTTCGACGCCTGGATCAAATACAGCGAATCCGAACGTGCCAATGCCGACTATAAACTTCCTCAATAAATACCCATACTCAAAATAATGATCATGAAAAAGAATATCAAATCAATAGCCACCGTACTGGTACTTATAGCGCTGGTCGTTACTTTCCTCGCCTGCACCAGGAAGCAAACGAAACACGAGGCCGCTCTGGATTCGACAGAGATCTCTGTCAAAACCGTAAAGGTCAGTTCCAGGAAAGTCACTGATCCGGTCGTGTCATCTGGCTTTATTTCTTCCACGAGGGAGGCTCACCTGTCATTTAAGACGGGTGGAGTCATAGAGCGCATCTACGTCGAGGAGGGGCAAACAGTCAGAAAAGGCCAGCTACTCGCTACTCTGAATCTTACGGAGATCAACTCTATGGTAGAGCAGGCCAGGCAAGGCGTAGACAAATCACAGCGAGACTACGATCGTGCTAAAAATCTTTACAGCGACACAGTAGCGACATTAGAGCAATTGCAAAATGCAACTACAGGATTGAGTATTGCCAAAGAGCAATTTCAAACGGCTAAGTTTAACCAGTCATACTCTGAGATACGCGCCACTACTGATGGAAAGATAGTCCGCAAGCTCATGAATGAAGGAGAAATCGTATCGCCGGGGCTGCCGGTTTTCTTTATGAATGCAGTAGGAGTAAATGATTGGGTAGTGAAAGCTGGTGTATCTGATAAGGACTGGGCACGCCTCAAAATCGGAAACACGGCGACCGTCAGGATCGACGCCTACCGTGATGAAGTTTTCACAGCTACAGTATCTCAGTTGGCGCAGGCACCGGACCCTACGAGCGGCCTGTATCAGATAGAACTCAAACTTGCCAATACAGGCAAATCTATAGCCACGGGCCTTTTTGCCAAAGCGGAGATCAAACCAACGGACGATGCTTCCTATATATCGGCACCGGTCGATGCAGTGGTAGAGGGCAATGGTAAAGAAGCTTTTGTATTCATAGCAGAAAATGGCAAGGCGCGCAGGCTGCCGGTACGCGTTGCATTTATCAAAGACGGGCAAATACTCCTGTCCTCTGGTTTGGAAGATGGCACGGCCATCATCACTGATGGTTCAGCCTATCTCACAGAGGGTGTTTCTGTCAAGGTTGTTCAATAAATAATCTGCCTAACGGCATAAAAATATTCGTATGAGGATCTCAGAATTTTCCGTCAGGAACTACCAGTTTACGCTGGTCATATTTGTGGCACTCTTTTCACTCGGCATGTATTCATTGTTCAATATGCCGCGTAGTGAAGACCCGACATTTGATGCGCCGCAGTTTTTTATCGTAGCAGTGTACCCGGGCACCAGTCCCAAGGATATGGAGGACCTCGTGGTAGACCCGATCGAGAAGAAAGTAAACGAGCTCGATGATATCAAGAAAGTAGTATCGACTATCCATGATGGTGTGGCAGTCGTCGGTGTCTATTATAAATATGAAAGTAGTGTCGACTCCAAATATCAGGAACTCGTCCGCGAGGTCAATGCACTAAAAAAGGATCTGCCGCAGGACCTATACAGTATGGAGATCCAGAAGTCCTCCTCCTCCGGTGTCAATATCTATCAATATGCGCTGGTTAGTGAAAATGCTTCATTCAAACAACTCGAAGAAGAGGCTGACAAACTCAAGAAGGAACTCGAAAAAAACAAGTCGCTTAAAAATGTCAAGTCATGGGGCTATCCCAAGCAACGCATCAGCGTCGAACTGGATATGGAGAAGATCGCACTATACAAGATACCTCTCAATAGGATACTTGGCTCCCTGCAAAGCGAGAATGTCAATATCCCTGCGGGCAGCATAGATATCAATACGAAGAAGTTTAACGTCAAAACAAGCGGTAAATATCAGGATGCGGAGCAGGTCAGGAATACCATAGTCTCCTCATCAGGTACCAAGATCATCTATCTCAAGGATATAGCCAATGTCTCAGACGGCTATGAAGACCAGAAATACATGACCCGTGCCAATGGCCACCGCGCGGTATATGTCACCGCAGCGCTCAAAGAGAAGCAAAATATCATTGCAGTCAATAAAACAGTCGAACCAGTCGCGGATAAATTCAAAAAGGGGCTTCCCAAAAATATCGCCTTTGTCAAAATATTTGACCAGCACGAAGGTGTGGAGCAAAGGCTTGACCACTTCACACGCGATTTCGCCATTGCGATCCTGCTTGTATTGATCACGCTGCTGCCGCTT